>NZ_JBHFIG010000020.1:0-106897 GCF_057334175.1 Desemzia sp. AGC72 | reverse complement strand
AGGATATAACCTCGGTTCCGTTCTCTTTTACTACTTTAACTTAAATATCTTTTAAGTGATTTTGCGTGTTCAATTCTACTACTTTCCCTGTTTCCAAATACACGATCCACTCACTGATATTCGTTGAATAGTCTCCTATTCGTTCTAAATAAGTGGTTACACGCAGATAATCTGTCGCTCCCAATACGATTTCAGGGTCATTCTTCATGAACTTGATACATCTTGAATAAAGTTCTTTCCCCATCATATCTACTTCTTTATCTAAAGCTGCTAATTTTCTTGCTTCATCAGCATCAAATATGACATAAGCATCTAAAACTTTGCGAACGATGTAAAGGACTTTTACAGACATTTCATAAATTCCTTTTTCAATATCGTATTCGCGTTTATTTCCTTTGACTCGAATCGTTGATTTTGAAATACTTACCGCATGGTCTGCCATTCGTTCTAAGTCAGATGTAGCTTTCATAACTGTAATAATTTTTCGCAAATCTGTAGTTACAGGTTGTTGCAATGCAATTAGTTCAATACAATCTTGCTCCAACGCAACTTCAAGTCGATTAATATGAATATCATTATCAATAACTTCTTGTGCAAGAGCTTTGTCATGTTTTATAAAGGCTTCTATTGATTTCTCAATTGATTCATGTACAGCTTTTCCCATTTGAAAAAAATGGACATGCAAATCGTTTAATTCTTCTTCAAATACTTTTCTCATCTCAAATCACCTTCATTTATATAGTCTTTTTTATCTGTTATAAGAGCATTTATATGTTACCTATTATTATGCACTGAATTGTTAGAAAAATCCAATGATTGTTCCTATTTATGACTAAAACAAAAAAGAGATAGACTAAGTCCATCTCTTTCAAAAGTACTTTTAACCAAAACGACCTGAAATATAATCTTCTGTTTCTTGTTGTCTTGGATTCGTGAAGATTTGTCTTGTTTTCCCATGTTCTATCAAATCACCTTGCAAAAAGAACGCTGTGTTATCTGAAATACGGGAAGCTTGTTGCATATTGTGCGTTACCATGATCATTGTGTAATCTTCTTTCAATTCCAACAACATATTTTCTATTTTACCACTTGATACCGGGTCCAATGCACTGGTAGGTTCATCCAGCAAAATCACTTCTGGTTCGACAGCTAATACACGGGCGATACATACACGTTGTTGCTGTCCGCCAGACAAAGCTAAAGCACTATTGTGCAATTTATCTTTGACATCATCCCATACGGCTGCTTTTTTCAAACTATCTTCGACGATGTGCTGAATTTTTTCTTTATCTTTCATTCCGCCGATTCGAAGTCCATAAGCTACATTATCGAATACAGAAAACGGAAACGGATTAGGTTGTTGGAAAACCATTCCTACTTTTTTTCTTAATTCCACCGTATCCGTTTTCGGACTATAAATATCTTTCCCCTTAAACTTAACTTGTCCAGTAATCGTTACATTTTCAATCAAGTCATTCATCCGATTAAGCGTTCTTAAATACGTTGATTTTCCACATCCACTTGGTCCGATAAGAGCTGTAATTTCACGAGGATTGAAATCAAGTGTAATACCTTTTAATGCTTCATTTTTGCCATAGTACAAATGAACATCATTCGTTTCAATTATTTTTTCATTCACTGTCAATTACTACTCCCTTCTTAACCAAAGTTGCCTGAAACATAATCTTCAGTTTTTTGAATTTTAGGACGTGTAAATACTTTTCTTGTATCATCGTATTCCAGAACATTTCCTAAATAGAAAAAGGCTGTATAGTCACTAATACGCGATGCTTGCTGCATATTATGAGTTACGATAATAATCGAGTAATTTTCTTTCAATTCTAATAGCGTTTCTTCTACTTGAGCTGTTGATATTGGGTCTAAAGCACTGGCTGGTTCATCCAATAACAGAACATCTGGTTTTAATGCTATCGCACGTGCAATACATAAACGTTGTTGTTGTCCACCAGATAGAGCTAATGCACTCTTGTGCAAGTTGTCTTTCACTTGATTCCACAAAGCTGCTTGTTTTAAACTTGTTTCAACAATTTCATCTAATTCATTTTTATCTTTTAAACCATGTCTTTTCAAAGCAAATGCAATATTCTCATAAATAGATTTGCTGAAAGGATTCGGACGTTGGAATACCATCCCGATGTTTTTTCTCATTTCAAATACGTCGATATTTGATGCATTCACATTTACGCCTTTATACAAGATTTCACCAGTTACTTTAGCTATTTCGATCTCATCATTCATACGATTCAAAGATCTTAAATATGTTGACTTCCCACATCCACTTGGTCCAATCAAAGAAGTAATTTTGTTTTTCTCAAATTCCAATGAAACTCCCTTGATAGCTTCATTATCTCCATAATACACATGTAAATCATTTGTCTCTAAAGCTATTGCTGATTTATCTTTTAAAGTAATGATGTTCGTATTTTGAGTTGATTGACTTTTCATCATGAAAGTCCTCCTTTATTCCTAGTGGACAAAAATGGATTTTCTTAAATTAAAAAATTCCATTCCAGCTTAAAGCTGTCAGCCACCTAGTTTGATCAAGCTGTATAAATTACTGCATATGATTTAGGTCAGTTGCGCTCCCCAGAAATCTCCGCCTAACACTGTTCAATCCGCACAACCGATACGCTGGGTTGCTTGCGTTTGTACTTCGTTAGTGCTCAATTTCTCCCGGGTCGCTCCACATGCTGTTTGAGTAGAGTTGCGAGACCTAACAATTTTGCAAAAAAGAGAAATTTTGTGTTATTGCTGCCAAAGGCCTCTCAACATCTTGTTATTCTGATGTGGCTTTTTTCTGTAATCTTCTTCCTAGGTAGCGTGAGCCTAGGTTAAACAGCATTACAGCTAGAATCAACACAGCTGATGCTCCGGCGGATACTTCTTCTCCGTCCGGCATAACACCTTCACTGTTGATTTTCCAAATATGGACCGCTAATGTTTCTGCTGGGCGGAAAATATTTAATGGACTTGTGATCGATTGAGGGTTCCAGTTAGTAAAGTCTAAAGCCGGCGCACTTTGTCCTGCTGTATAAATAAGAGCTGCGGCTTCACCAAAAATACGTCCTGCTGCTAAAATCATACCTGTGATAATCCCCGGCAGTGCAGCAGGAAGAATAACTCTTGTGACTGTTTCCCAACGAGACAATCCTAATGCTAGTCCCGCTTCTCTTTGAGTAGCTGGAATAGCTTGTAAAGAATCTTCAATAGTTCTAGTCAATAATGGCAAGTTGAAAATCGTCAATGCCAAGGCACCCGAAATGATCGAGAATCCAAAGTCCCATTGGATAACAAAAATCAAGAAACCAAACAATCCTACTACTACTGAAGGTAAAGAGCTTAAAACTTCAATAGCTGTACGTACAAAATCTGTCAGCCAGTTTTGTTTGGCGTATTCTGATAAGTAAATAGCTGCACCTAAAGCTAAAGGTGTACTAATCAGCATGGTCAATATCAACAAATAAAATGAGTTGAAGAGTTGGATCCCAACCCCCCCGCCAACTTGGAAAGATTTAGCAGGAGCTGTCAAGAATTCCCATGAAATTTGAGGTAATCCGCGCCATAAAATAAAGAGCAATAAACTAGCCAAGATCAATACAATAACTGCTGACATAGCATAAATAACGCCTACTGCAATTTTATCTGCTTTTTTTGAATTCATTATTTTATTGCTCCTTTCTTACCGATCCAACGTGTCAGGATATTAAAGAACAGAGCCATTACTAAAAGAATCGTTGCCAGAGACCACAGTACATTATTCTCAAGTGTTCCCATAACCGTATTCCCCATACTCATTGTTAAAATACTAGTTAGTGTTGAAGCAGGCGTGATTAAATCAGTAGGAATCATTGCAGCATTCCCAATAACCATTTGCACCGCTAAAGCTTCTCCAAAGGCACGTGCCATACCAAATACTACGGCTGTCAATAAGCCTGGTGTAGCAGCACGCAAAACGACTTTATAAATCGTTTGCCAGCGTGTCCCCCCCATCGCCAATGATGCTTCACGATAATGGCGCGGCACTGCTTTTAACGCATCTACAGCCATACTTGTAACTGTTGGCAAAATCATAACAAATAAAACGATCGTGGCAGATAAAATACCAAATCCTGTACCGCCAAAAATACCGCGAATAAAAGGTACGATAACCGTCAAACCAATAAATCCATATACAACCGACGGGATACCGACTAGCAATTCGATAACAGGCTGCAGAATCTTTTTCCCTGCTTTAGGAGAGATTTCCACCATATAAATTGCTGCTGCAATAGAAAATGGAGTAGCTAACAATGCTGATAACAAAGTAACGAAGAAAGAACCTAAAAT
This sequence comes from Desemzia sp. AGC72, assembly GCF_057334175.1. NCBI lineage: Bacteria > Bacillati > Bacillota > Bacilli > Lactobacillales > Carnobacteriaceae > Desemzia > Desemzia sp. AGC72. Next base: position 102,550 of record NZ_JBHFIG010000020.1, on the reverse strand, counting down.
CATGGGTAAAGCTCCGACTAATGGCTCACCATTTTCCCCAACTTCGCCTGGTCTCCAAATATCTCCGAATAAGAAATCAATGATTGACACACCATCGGTTGTAAATGTTGAAACTCCTTTACTGATAACAAAATACAAAATAGATAATACGATCAATACAATAAAAGCGATACAAATAAAACTGATGGTTCTTCCAAACTGTTCAATTTTGCGCTTACTTGATTTTTGCATAAACTTGCTTTGTGTCTCTTCCAAAAGAAAACCTCCTTGTACTCAATGTCCTCATGCACAATGAAAGACGCTGTCTAGATAGACAGTCGTCTCTTTCATAAACTTACAGCTTCATACATTCTCTATTCTGAACTTTCCACAGGAGACGTATTGCCTTCTGCATCTCTTTCAACTTCCATATTTTTGATAGGAATATATCCTAAAGCTCCTATTAAGTTGTCTTGGATTTCATCAGACAGCATGTAATCCATAAAATCTTTTGTCAAACCAGTTGGTTCTCCATTCGTGTACATGTGTTCATAAGACCAGATGATCCAGTCGTTGCTGTTTACATTTTCATTAGTAGGCTCAATGCCATTGATAGATAATGCTTCTACATCATCATTTACGTATGAAAATGCTACATAACTGATCGTTCCAGGTGTATTAGCAACGATTTGACGAACCGTACCGCTTGACTCTTGTTCTTGTGACACAATACTTTTCATTCCTTCTTCAAGGACCCATTTTTCAAAAGTTGCTCTTGTTCCACTTCCTGAAGAACGGTTTAACACCGTGATCGGCAAATCTTTACCACCCAATTCTTTCCAGTTGGTGATTTCACCAGTAAAGATGCCTTGCAATTCTTCAAGCGTAACATTAGTCACTCCAGTTCCTGGTGTAACGATCGGCGTAATTCCAACAACCGCGACACGGTGATCGACTAATTTGGAAGCGTCTATTCCATCGCTTTCTTCTGCAAAGATATCGGAGTTTCCAATATCTACTGCTCCAGCAGCAATCTGGCTCAAACCAGTACCGCTTCCTCCACCTTGAACGTTAATAAATTTCCCTAAATTTTCTGCGCTATATTGTTCTCCGGCTGCTTCTACTAAAGGTTGTAAAGCTGATGAACCAACTGCTGTTATAGACTCTTCATCCACTACTTCACCGCAGGCTGTTAACACTAAACTAGCCATGACCAATAAAAGTGCTCGGAACTTTTTAAATTTCATCATGTACCTCCTATGAGATGACAGTTATTTGCAAACTGACTATGTAAACATTATACATAAATTTAACTCAAAACCATAATACCGATACTTTGTAAATCTTATATAGCATTATTGTAAATTTTATGTAAAGACCATTAACAGTAAGCCTTTTCAATTGATTTCAACTCGTCAAAAAAACGTTGAAACTCTATTGGTTTCAACGTTTTTGATTTTCCCTCATGAAGGTCATTTAAATAGTGAAAAATTTAGTACTTTTGTCAATATTTAGATAACTAACACTTCTTTTTCATAGAATTCTTAGATATCCTTATTTTTAGTATTCAATTCGACTACTTTACCCGTTTCATGGTAAACGATCCATTCGCAAATGTTCGTTACGTAATCTCCGATTCGTTCCAAATAAGAAGCGACTAAAATATAGTCGGCAGCTCCAATAACCAGTTCAGAACTACGTTTCATATCCTCGATTGCTTTATCTGTGATCGAGTATGCAGCTTCATCTATTTGATTATCCTTTTGAGCAATTTCTCTAGCTTTTGTTACATCATACTGCAAGTACGCTTCCAGAACTTCTTCTACTCTCTTTTTAACGATCTCTGACAGGTCTGCGATTTCTGCTTCTATTTTCGGATCACGTTTGTTCCCTTTGACTCGAATAGTCGATTTAGAGATACTTACAGCATGATCTCCCATACGCTCTAAGTCAGCACAAGCCTTCATAACTGTAATAATTTTTCTTAAGTCGCTGGTTACAGGTTGTTGTAAAGCAATCAGTTCAAAACATTTCTTTTCCAACTCTGCTTCTCTATTGTTGATCGCCACATCATTTTCGATCACACTGTGAGCCAACTCTTTATCATGATTGATAAATGCTTTAACAGATTTATAAATTGCCTCACTGACCATCATTCCCATTTCAGAGAAATGAACATGTAGATCATTTAATTCCTCTTCAAAATTCTGTCTCATTGAAGGACCTCTTTCTATTTCATATTTTCTCTTGATTCCTTAAGAATCATTTTACCATTTTTAAGCTGATTTTAAAATGACACCTTCTGGATAATTTATTTACCCATTTTAATGTTTACCCAAAGCGACCAGAAATGTAATCTTCCGTTTGTTTTTTAGTTGGGTTGGTAAACATATCTCTAGTATTTCCAGATTCAATAATCCGTCCATTAAAAAAGAAAGCTGTATGATCAGATACACGTGAAGCTTGCTGCATATTGTGAGTGACCATAACTATAGTATACTTTTCTTTCAGCTCTGTGACCAATTCTTCAATTTTAGCTGTCGAAATTGGGTCCAATGCGCTCGTAGGTTCATCCATCAACAATACTTCCGGTTGAACGGCTAACGCCCGTGCAATACATATCCGTTGTTGCTGACCACCGGAAATAGACAATGCATTTTTATTCAAGTCGTCTTTGACTTCTTCCCATATCGCAGCCCCACGCAAACTCTTTTCTACGATTTCGTCCAACTGTTTTTTGTTTTTAACTCCATGAGTACGCGGACCATAAGCAATATTATTGTAGATACTCATCGGAAAAGGATTCGGTTGCTGAAATACCATTCCGACACTTTTACGTAGTGCATTTACATCCATACTGTTTTTATAAACATCTTTCCCATCCAGTAAAATATCTCCCTCAATGCGACATCCTTCTACTAGATCATTCATCCGATTCAAACTTTTGATCAATGTAGATTTTCCACATCCTGATGGGCCAATAAATGCCGTGATTTCATTTTTTGGAATCTCTAAACTCACTCCGTGCAACGCTTGAAAATCTCCATACCATAGATCCATATCTTTTATACTGATTTTACTCATCATTTAGTCCCCTTTGCAAGCTTATTGCTAAGAAATGTCGATAGTCCGTTGACTACCAGTACAAATATAATCAACACTACACCTGTAGCAAACGATTCATTTACATGTATACCTTCATTAGATAAAACATACATATGCAAGGCTAATGTCCTTCCCGATGAAAATAATCCACTAGGCAAATTAGAAGAAGTTCCTAAAGTGTACATCAAAGCAGCGGTCTCTCCGATAATTCTGCCGCTGGCTAAAATCACTCCTGAAAGAATTCCGGGCATAGCGACTGGTAAAACAACTTTAAAAATCGTTCTTAACTTTCCAGCACCTAAACCAAAACTTGCTTCACGCAGCGAATCATTGACTGCCATCAAAGCTTCTTCTGTCGACCGAATGATCAATGGTAAGACCATGATCACTGAAGTCAAAACTCCTGCTGCTACACTGTATTGAAAACCTAAAAAAGTAACGAAGAATAACATCCCGAACAACCCATATACAATAGAAGGAATAGCGGCTAACGTATCTGTTGCCATACGAATAACTCCGACAACTTTGTTTCCTTTTTTAGCATATTCTACTAAATAAAAACCTGTAAATACGCCAACAGGAGTTGCAATCAACAACGTCAGTCCTAACACAATAAATGTAGTGATCAAAGATGGAATCAATGATTGGTTATCAGTAGTAAAGTTCCATGAAAGAATATCAGAATTCAAGTGCGGAAGCCCATTTGCGAAAATATACAGCAAGATGAACAGTAATGAAGTAAATGTTAATGCTGCTGATAAATAAACGAGTCCTCTGATCAATTTACTGCTCATACTCTAGACTCCTTTCGTTTGATGAACATAAATACACCATTTATGATCAAAATAAATACGAAAAGTACTACACCTGTAGCAATCAAAGCTTCTCTATGTTCACCTGCAGCATAAGCCATTTCTAAGACGATATTAGTTGTCAACGTACGTACTCCGCTAGTGATACTTTGAGGAATAATGGGTTGGTTTCCAGCAATCAAAACGACCGCCATTGTTTCTCCAATTGCTCTTCCCACTCCCAATATAATAGAAGAAATGATTCCGGATTTTGCAGCCGGCATGATGACTTTCATGACAGTACGTTCATGAGTTGCACCTAACGCCATACTCCCGGTATAGTATGATCTTGGAACTGAACGCAGACTGGATTCTGATAGTCCAATAACTGTCGGCAAAATCATAACTCCTAGTAAAATCATAGCTGTCAGCATATTCATCCCAGTTCCTCCAGAAAAATTCCTCATGATTGGAACAATCAATTGCAACGCAAAGAATCCATAGACAATTGAAGGGATAGCTGCCATCAAGTTGACTGCAGGTTTTAACCATTTGTGCAATTTTGGCGGACAAAACTCAGCCATAAAAACAGCTGTCAGTATTCCGATCGGCACTCCTATGACAATTGCTCCAATAGTGACAAAAATAGATCCTAATATCATCGGCAAAATACCAAACGATGCCGGTGTATTAGAAGGCGACCAGCGATCTCCGAACAAGAAATCCACTATTCCATATTCCACCATAAAAGGAACGCCGCCTGCAAACATAAAAATAATAATGAGAATGATAGACAAGACCGACAGCAAAGCTGAAACTAAAAACACACCTTGCATAAATCCTTCTACTCTTTTTGCTTTCATTAGATTTTCTCCTTTGTGTAATAGAGTAAATCATTCATAAACATAGTTTCACCAACTATACTTATGGATAATTGTAAAATTTTACCTGATTTATTTTACCCCGTATAAATAACTACAAGCCTGCTTCACATTGCTGAGGCAAGCTTGTAGCGTCCACTGTAAAGTTATTTGTTTTTACAATGTGTTTCTTTTATTCAGCGACATCTGCCCAAGTAGTCACTTCTCCTGTATAAATTTGTCTTACTTGTTCCATAGTCAAATCTTCAGCCGTGTTGTCAGGATGAACAATCACTGCGATTCCATCAATTGCAAGAGGCTCTGCTGTTAGCTCAGCTAATTCTTCTTCTTTCAATTCACGTGAAGCCATACCAATATCTGCTGATCCATCCATTGCCGCTGTCATACCAGCAGATGAACCATTTGAAGTGATATCAATCGTTACATCTGGATTCAAGTTCGAGTATTCTTCAGCAAGAACTTCCATGACCGGTGTTACAGAGGTAGATCCTACTACACTGACATTTCCAGAAAGACCTTCAGTTGCTTCGTATGCAGGTGCATCTGTTACAGCTTCTACATATCCTTCTCCAACAACCAATTCTTGCCCTTCAGCACTCATCACAAATGTCCAAAAATCTTGTGCTGCTTCACTCAACTCATCTTTATAAGCGATATTGAATGGTCGTGAAATTTCATATGACCCATCTTGTACAGTTTCAGTGGTTGGCTCAATACCGCCAATATTCAATGCTTTTACAGTATCATTAAGGGATCCTAATGATATATACCCAATCGATGTGGGGTCGCCTGATACAGTGGTCATCACACCATTCGTACTGTTTTGAATAGTAGCTCCAGCGTAAGTGTTGTCTGATTCTGTTTCGCCGTCTTCTACCAAAACGCCAGTGATTTCTGTAAACGCACCTCTTGTACCTGAACCATCTTCACGAGTAATGACGTTGATCGTTTGCGTTGTATCAAAACTTCCGCCACCAGTTGTTTCTCCGTCTTGATTCTCAGCGCCTGATTCTCCACCGCCACAAGCCGCTAATAATAATGCAGCTCCCGTAGTTAACATGTACTTAGATATTTTTTTGAAATCCATTTTTCCCCATCCTTTTTGTTTGTTTTTTGGACCTTATCCGCTCGTCCACAAACCCTATGTTAAACTCTGAATATTAATTTTTAATCGAATTTATGTAATCTTTCGCCTTAGTTGTGTAAAGTTTATTAATTTAACGTAAATGAGCAGTGTCCCAAACAAAAAAAACATCTCTTCTACTATAGAAAATAACTTTCTACGGTAGAAAAGATGTATTTGATTCAGTTGCCCTATTTTAAATTAAGTGTGAGGGCAATTTCACAGTAAAGGTGGTTCCCAATCCTAATTTGCTGGATACTGAAATAGTCCCATGTAAATTTTCGACTAAATACTTTACAATAGACAATCCTAACCCTGTTCCTCCTGAATTGCGGCTTCTTGCTTTATCCACTCGATAGAAACGCTCAAAGATCCGGTCTTGTTCATCCTCTGGAATACCAATACCGTTATCTTTTACTTCAATAACTGCAAACTCGTTCTCTCTATAAATCTTGACTGTAACTCGCCCTTTTTCTTGCGTATATACAATCGCATTATTGATCAAATTAGCTAAAACCTGTTTTAATCGGTTAAGATCTGTTTGAATCGTCAGCTCATCTTCTTCTACGATGATGAGTTCCATGTGTTTGCTTTCAGCTTTTTGCCTTACTAATTTGAAGGTTGCTTCTACAGCATCTTTCACTCTAACGTCTTCAGACTTCAACGGAACTTGTTTCTGCTCTACACGAGACAACTCCAAAATGTCATTGACAATAGAATCTAATCGAATGCTTTCTTTTAACATGATTTCTAAAAATTGTTCGAGTATTTCTTTATCTTCTTTGGCTCCATCCAATAAGGTTTCTGCAAAACCTTTCAGAGCTGTGACAGGAGTTCTCAATTCATGAGAAGCATTTGCGACAAAATCAGTTCTGACTTTTTCCAGCCTTCTGATTTCAGTAATGTCGTAAAGCAGGACGATGACGTTTAGTTCTCCAGGATTTTTCCCGTTGATAGGAACGATATTGGCATCAACGATTCTATCTTCTGGATAATAGAAATAAATTTCATTATTCTGAGATTTTTTTCTTCTGTAAGCTCGTTCAATGATGTGACTCAACCCATAACTCTTAATAGCTTCTACATATGAACTTCCTAATAATTGAGACGTGTCTTCTCCTAAAATCCGACTCATAGCAGGATTGACCATTTGGATATTGCGTTGATTGTCCAGCAGCATAACACCAATGACTAAGTGGTTGATAAGCTCATACAGCCGTTCATCATTTTGTTTGATTTGCAGCATTTGATTTTCTAAACTTTCAGCCAGTTCATTGACCGTAGAACCTAACTTAGAAATTTCGCCAAATCCTTGTCCAGAATAGCGAGCGTTATAATGTTTTTCAGATAGTTCTTTCGTGACATCCATTACTTCTTCTATCGGTCGGACAATACGCTTAGTGGTTAAATAGGTAATAAAAGAAGCTACCAGAACAGCAACTAAAATGAAAATGATAAGGGACTGATTAATTTCCTTGTATAACTGCGTGATCGTATCGACGGGCTGAGATAGGCGTAAAACACCGCTCATTTCTCCAGCTGGATCACGTAACGGTATGGCTACGTAATATTGTTCTATCCCTGTACTGTTGCTTACTCGCGATCCTATACCATAAGCTTCTCCGTTTAAAACGGCCTTTACTTCTTCTCTGTAAGCATGATTTTCCAGCTCTTCAGCGTTGGTCTCAGAATCAAATGTAACCTCTCCATCTAATCCAATGATTGTTATACGTTCGTCTAATTGAATGGATAAGTCATTTATCTGCTCAACAATTGCCGAATCATCTAAATTGTTTTCTATATTTTCTGACAAAAAGAAACCCATTAAACGTGCTTGTTCAATTAGCGTATCGCTTTGTCTATCTCTTGAATGTTCGCTTAATAAATTATTCAAAAAGAACCCGAATATCAAACTAAATAAAACAAAGATAATGACAAAAGTACTGAGAATTCTTAAATGGAGCTGCTTCATACTTTTGGTGCCTCAAATTTATATCCAAAACCTCTTACGGTTCGAATATATTCAGGATTTTTCGTGTCTACTTCAATTTTTTCTCTTAAATGACTGATATGGACGTCCACTATCCGTGTTTCCCCTGCATAATCAAAATTCCATATCGCATTCAGCAATTGCTCTCTGCTCAATATACGGTTTAATCTCTTCGTCATATACAACAGCAGCTCGAACTCTTTAGGAGTCAGTTCAATCGAATTACCGCGAACTAAAACTTCATATTGATGAGGGTAAATGACAATTTCTCCAACTTGTACTTTTTTTTCTTCATCAGCAGTTTCATTTGCATTGTCGCTTTCCGCCGTATCCGCTGGTTCGCCGATTCGGCGCATGATGGCTTTCATTCGTGCTAATACTTCGCGAGGACTGAAAGGCTTTGTCATATAATCATCAGCCCCTAATTCAAGCCCAATAATTTTTTCCAACTCATCGTCTTTAGCTGTCAACATTAAGATAGGAGTATTTACTTTTTCTTGGCGCAGCTTTTTACAAATATCCATTCCATCCATAGAAGGAAGCATCAAATCTAAAATAATAAAGTCGTATTGCTTGGTTGCTGCTAGTTCATATCCTTCTAATCCATCTAAAGCGGTCTTTACTGAATAACCTTCTTTTTCCAAATTAAAAGCTAGCAAAGTGATAATTGAAGGTTCATCATCTACAATGAGTACTTTTTTCATTTTATGCCTCCGTTAATCTTTTTCTTTTTTTGCTGATTTTTTTCTTTTAGATGTTTGTTATTTTATCAAGGTAAAAATACAATACCTAACCCATGAGGATCATCAGCGTATAATGCTGTCTCTGTCAAACGAGGTTCACCCTTAATATCTTTCACTTTTAAACGACAATAAACACTGTTTTTAGATAGAGCCTCATGGAAGTCTTCTTCCGTTTCTACAGTTGTTTCATTACACATGACAACAGTCTCTCCAATTTGCAAGTTCATTTTTTCAGCAGGAGTACCTGGTCTTATTCCAATTACTTTTAACCCTCCATTAGCCGGCGCATACAATTGATGCCCCTTTTTTTCTCTGAAAGCATGGCGCATCAACACAGTGATTCCGCCTAGAAATACGAGAGCTGTCGCAATGTAAGTCAACACAGGTGCCCAATAAGAGCCTACAAGGCATAGGGTAGTTAGTGCTGCCACGACGAATAAATCTTTAGCTAACTCAGCTGTAGCTTCTCTTGGTACATAAGACCGTACGGTATATTTGAACCCACTTAACACTGGTAAAACGAAGAAAGAATAATTTGAATCACCAATTGAGAAGACAGGCCACCAATCAAATAAATTTGAAAAAGCTTCGCCTGGAATAACCAATATTAACGGAATAACCCAAAAAGGAGTTAAGCGATAAGCTGCTATTTTTTTCCCTCTTTTGGTTTCAACGATCTTAGGTGAATAATTTTTTTCTTTTTGCTTCAAAAAACGAGCAGCTGTTAAAAACAACAGAACCACAGTAATGATTAATAGATTCTGGACTAATGAGACATTGATCCACTCTGTCTGAGAAAAACCTTCATACCAGTCTTTAGCAGGATTCGGCAATTGATCTACTAATTCAATTTTATTTGATCCCCATACGAGAAAAGCAGTCAAAGGCATAATAAATAATGGGTGTACAAAGTGACCTCCAATGATTACTGCTAGTAACGCGAGTAGTTGATAAATGATTATTGCTTCAATCGTGATCGGGATTCCTGCTGCTATAACTAAGATAGATGCGATTAAACCAGGTATAAGTCCTTTTACGAAATAATCTTTTATTTCATGACTATCTTTATTGATAGCCACACGAAAAAGTTTTCTTTCTTGTTTCTTTCTACGTACAGATAAAAGTATGGCCACTAGAATCCCCACCAAAAAAGTTGGTTGAATAAAAAATAATAACAGTGCACTAAGTAAATTCATGATCATATTTCTACTTCTCCCCCAGCTCTAATTTCTATTCTATCAAACAAATATAAGATAATCTTAATTTTTACAAAGACAATACAATTTACAAAAAATTTACAGTCAATTATAAAGAAAATATTTTATTAGTTTACTTGTTTCTACTATACCATAAGGCAGTGTAAATATATTTTACTATTTATTAAAAAAAAGACTTCACTCTTTCTTAATTAGAAAGAGTGAAGTCTTTTACCTATCATCGTTAACAAATTAGGGGGTGTTTCTTTTAAGAACGATAATTAGTTTACGCGTCCGAATCCTACTAGGTATTTGCCCCAGTATGATTGACTAATTTCAGCAACTGCTACTCCAGTTGAACTTTGTGAACCAATAAATTTATTGTTTCCTAAATAAATACCAACGTGATCAATACCGCCTGATTGACTAAAGAATACTAAATCTCCAGGTTGTGCTTGAGACTGAGAAACTTTTGTAGAAGCTCCGTATTGTCCGCTCGCTGTACGAGGAAGAGAAATACCAGCTTTATTGAACACATAAGTTGTAAAACCTGAACAGTCAAAACCAGAAGTTGTGTTACCGCCATACAAGTAAGGTGTTCCTGATACAGCATAAGCAGCATTTTGAACGGTTGCCCATACTCCGCCTGCTGGAGCAGTTGTTACTTTTGTCGGTTGTTCAGCTTTTGGTTTAGCAGAAGACTCAGAAGAAACTTTTTCTGTTGATGCAACAACAGTTTCTTCTCCAGCGTTTTCTACAACAGAAGCAATTTCTGCATCAAGAGAAGTTAATGTAGCTACTTCTTTTTCAGCAGCTTCTTTTAATGACAAGTAATACTCTTTTTGCTCTTGTACATCTGTTTTTTCAGCTGCAATTGTTGCCACGACTACTTCTTTTTCAATCTTTTTAGCTTCTAAATCAGCTTTAGCAGCTTCTAATTCGGCAGCTAACAGATTTTGTTCTTGAAGTTTTTCTTCAGTCGTTTTTTCTGCTTTTGCTACTGCTTCTTTATCTTTATTTTGAGCAGATACTAAATCTTTATTTGCTTTCACTAAGTTGCCTACGACATCCATACGTGCCAATGCGTCCGCAACATTATCAGCTTCCAGTAAGAATGCTACAAAGTTTCCAGTATTCCCATTTGTTTGAACTGAACGAGCTTGCATAGCCAACTTTTCTTCGCGATCTTCAATTGCATCTGTTAAATCAGCAATTTTAGTTTTCAGTTCTTCCAATTGGTTTTGCGTTGCCGTCATTTCTGATACTAAAGACTCTGCTTTAACTTCATTGTTTTTAATAGTTTCAGCGATTTCCACCAAAGAAGCTTGAGCAGATTGCTCTTCTTTTTGCAATTCTGTTAATTTGTTCGTTGTGCTTTCAATATCTGAATCAACTGATGCATAAGCTGTAATTGGTGAAATTGCAGTTGAAACTCCTAACATAGCTAATAATGCAAATTGGACTAATTTCTTGTTCACGATGTTTCCCCCTAATGTCTACGATAAGTTTTTGACTATTGTTCATTACATTTGGCTTGCTGATATGTTTTTTATACGCGTAAAAATTTTCTGATGGATAAGATAGAACCGATTGATCCAATAACAAATCCGACTGCTAATAAGACAGCACCTAATTGGAATAAGAATGGATTTACAGGTAATAATGAGAAGTACGTTCCCACAAAGTAATTTGATATTACTTCATAACCGTAAATATACACTCCGCTGATGATAGCCGTTGGTATGATTGCTCCAACTAGACCAATTAATGCTCCTTCTATGACAAACGGCCAACGAATGAACCAATTGGTTGCTCCTACCAATTTCATGATCTCGATCTCAGTACGTCTAGAGAAAATCGTGATTCGAATCGTGTTTGATATCAAGAATACAGCAGTTAACAATAATGCTACAATCACTATCCCACCGACGTTACGTACATTTTCCATTGTTTTAAACAATTTATCTGCTTCTGCTCCACCATAGTTGGCTTGAGAGACAAATTCTAGTTCTTCTGCTTGCTTAGCAACAGCACTTGTTTGTTGAGGAGTAGTTGTGTTGACGATGTATACATCATGTAAAGGATTATCGTCGCCTTCAAACAAATCAAATTCTGCTCCATAAGTTCCTACAACTTGTTGCAATTCATCTTCACGGCTGGAATATTCGACCGTTTCAACGGCTTCTAGTTTTTCCAGCTCTTCACCTAACTGTTTTTGTTGTTCTTCATTTGCGGCTAAATCGATGTAAACACGAACACTTACATCATTTTCAACGTCAGATGCTAATTTGTTCACGTTCATCAATAAAGCAACGAAACTTCCTACCAAAAGCAATGTTACTGCTACAGCACTGACTGCTGCTACTGACATCCATCCGTTTCGGACTAAGCTTTTGAAAGCCTCTTTAAAGTGTCTTCCCATGGTTCTAAGCTTCATAACCATATTCTCCTTCCTGTTGATCTCGGACAATACGGCCATTGTCGATAGCAAGAACTCTGTGTCTTACTTTGTTAACAATTTGGCTATTGTGTGTTGCCATGATAATAGTCGTTCCTCGATTAGAAATTTCTTCCAGAATATTCATGATTTCCCATGACGTATCAGGGTCTAAGTTACCAGTCGGCTCATCACAGATCAACACACGCGGCATATTTGCAATAGCTCTTGCAATAGCGATACGTTGCTGTTCACCACCGGATAATTCATTTGGAAACATTTTAACTTTGTGTTTTAAATTGACTAAATCAAGAACTTCCAAGACACGTTTTTTGATCATTTTCGGATTCTTTTCAACTACTTCCATCGCGTAAGCAATATTTTCATATACAGTAAGCTTTGGCAATAATTTAAAATCTTGGAAAACTACTCCTACATGTCTTCTTAAATAAGGGATGTCTTTATTTTTCATTTTCACTAAATCGAAGTCTCCTACTTTGATTGTTCCTTTTGTAGGTAATTCTTCTCTATACATCATCTTAATAAAGGTTGATTTTCCAGCACCACTTGGCCCGACTACATAAACAAATTCACCTTGCTCAATACGAATAGTTAAATCGTTCACGGCAGTAATCCCATTAGGATACTTTTTCGAAACGTTGAGCATCTCTATCATTGTTTTATCACCTATCTAAATTTAGATTTTTTTATCTGGTATTAACAGAATAAAAAAGGCAAAGACTTCCCTTTGCACAAAACCCATTATATCACTCACGACATTAATGTCTGTTTTAATCTCTTTACAAAAACATTTCAATATATTTCACGATATTACGCTGCTTAGACATTCTAATCTTTCACTACACTTCTAAAACAGAGGTCGCTATTTGTTGTTTTAATAGCAATTCACCTTGTTTCAGCTGTCTTTATCGTCAGTTTGCGCTTCTTTATTACTTTACTTATCGCTTTAAATATTACAAACATGACAAAAAAAGAACTTCTGTCTATTGTTAAATATGGCAGAAGTTCGACACTTTTATATACACAGTTTTTAAAGGCTACAAATCAGTCTCCGAATCAAAACTAAAAAAATATAATTCATTGTTTTTGATTAAACACTTTTTAGACTATTGCTTAAATAGGCATGAATGAACGGATCTAAATCTCCATCCATTACTCCATTTACATTTCCGGTTTCATAGTTGGTACGATGATCTTTGACCATTGAATACGGATGGAAAACATATGAGCGGATCTGTGAACCCCATCCAATTTCTTTTTGCTCTCCACGAATCGCAGCCATTTCTTTTTCTTTTTCTTCTACTTGCATTTGGTAGAGTTTCGCTTTCAACATGCTCATGGCTTGTTCTCTATTTTTTAATTGTGAGCGTTGCGCTTGACTAGCTGTAACTACACCTGTAGGGATGTGAGTGATACGTACTGCAGAATCTGTTTTGTTGATGTGTTGACCACCGGCACCGCTCGCACGATAAGTATCAACTTTCAAGTCATCAGAATTGATTTCAATGTCAATGTCTTCATTGATTTCCGGTACTACATCAACAGATGCAAATGAAGTATGTCTTCTCCCTGCTGAATCAAAAGGAGAAATACGGACTAATCGATGTACGCCTTTTTCTGCTTTCAAATAGCCGTAAGCGTTATGTCCTTTGATTAAAAGAGTCACACTTTTGATTCCAGCTTCATCTCCATCTTGATAATCAACAATTTCAACTTTGAACCCTCTTTTTTCAGACCAACGTGTATACATGCGATACAGCATACTTCCCCAATCTTGTGACTCAGTTCCTCCAGCTCCAGGATGGATTTCTAGAAGTGCATTATTTTTATCATAAGGATCGCTTAACAACATTTGAAGTTCAAACTCATCGATTTCTTTCTCATATTGGATAGCTGTATCGCTCAGTTCTTTTTCCAGCGCTTCATCGTTTTCCTCGCTCAGCATTTCCAACATGAGCTCCAAATCTTCTTTTTTGGCCTCTAATGCTTTGAACTGATTATACTTCTCTTTGATCGTGTTCGCATTATTTATCGTTTCTTGTGCCTTTTCAGTATTTTCCCAAAAAGCTGGTTCAGACATGATCTCATTGTATTCAGCAATGTCTCTCTCCATGCCTTCTAAGTCAAAGAGACCCCCTAAAGTTGACTAATTTCTTTTCGACGGCTTCTAAAAAATTTCTTACTTCACTTTGTTCCATTGTTTCTCCTCCTAAAAAATGGACTTGAGGGCTTAGCCAAATCTCTTTGTCTAACCCCTCAAGTCTAACTATTTAACCCAGTGAATCATTTTCCTTTTGATGACTGGTTTTATTAATCTTCTTTTCCGTGACAGTTTTTATATTTTTTTCCGCTTCCGCATGGACACAAATCATTGCGTCCAACTTTGCTTCCATCAACACGAACGGCTTGTTTGATTGCCTGTTTTGATTGTTCAGCCGCTTTTTTTCCATTTTCAGCGTGAGCAGCAGCGCCTGCTGATACTTGTTCACGTTTAAGGTTTTGACGAATTTGAGATTTCATCAAGAAACGAGTGACATCATAATCAATAGAAGCAATCATTTCTTCAAATAAAGTAAAGGCTTCTGCTTGATACTCTACTAAAGGATTTGATTGACCATACGCACGTAATCCGATTCCTTGGCGCAATTGGTCCATCGTATCGATGTGATCTGTCCATTTAGTATCCACCACACGTAAGACAATCACTTTTTCAAATTCAAGAACTTGTTCTGTCCCATTTAATTGAGTTTCTTTTTCAGCATATACACTCTTAGCCAACTCAAGCAGATAATCTTCGATCTCGTTCGCTGTTTTGCCTTCCAAGTCGGCCACAGTAACGGTATCTTGATGAACTAAAGCTGATCCGGCAAAATCTACGATATTTTGCAAGTCCCACTCTTTTTGTTCGCCTTGAGTATTAGCTTGAACGATACGATTAATGGTGCGTTTGATCATCGGAACTGTAACATTTTTCAAAGACTCAGTTTCCATCATAACTTCTAGTCGTTGTTTATAGATAACTTCACGCTGTTCACGCATTACATCGTCATATTTCAAGACATTTTTACGTGTATCGTAGTTATTTCCTTCGACACGTTTTTGTGCCGATTCCACTTGACGAGAGATCATTTTGCTTTGAATAACAGTCGATTCTTCATCTAGCTTCAATTGTTGTAAAACGGCTTGGATTCTTTCAGAACCAAATCGTCTCATCAAATCATCTTCAAGAGATAAATAAAATTGGCTGACACCAGGGTCTCCTTGACGACCTGCACGTCCACGTAATTGATTATCAATACGGCGAGATTCATGACGCTCCGTACCAATAACGCATAAACCACCTAATTCGCGTACACCAGCGCCTAATTTGATATCCGTTCCACGACCGGCCATGTTGGTTGCAATGGTAACTGCACCTTTTTGACCAGCGTTTGTAATGATCTCAGCTTCTTTAAAATGATTTTTTGCATTCAATACTTGGTGAGGGATTTTTTCTTGTTTTAATAATTTTGACAGCAACTCAGAAGTCTCAACTGCCACTGTACCCACCAAGATTGGTTGTCCTTTAGCATGACGCTCTTTGATTTCCTCTACAACACTGTTGAATTTGCTTTCTAATGAAGGGTAAAGCAAATCTGGACGATCATCTCGTCCCAATGGTTTATTGGTTGGAATAGCCACTACACTCATATTGTAGATTTCACGGAATTCTTCTTCTTCAGTTTTTGCTGTACCTGTCATACCAGATAACTTCTTATACATACGGAAGTAGTTTTGGAACGTAATATTTGCCATTGTTTTAGACTCTTTTTGGATCTCAACGCCTTCTTTAGCCTCAATCGCTTGGTGAAGCCCATCTGAATAACGTCTACCTTCCATAATGCGTCCCGTAAATTGGTCAACGATTTTAACTTTGCCTTCTTGAACAACATAATCGATATCATGGTGCATAATGTAATTCGCACGCAAAGCTTGGTCTAAATGATGTGTCAATTCTTGGTTTTCAACATCGTATAAGTTTTCTACTCGGAATGTTTTTTCTGCTTTTTCCATTCCTTCTTCTGTTAATGCGATCGTTTTTGATGAAACATCAATCGTATAATCTTCGTCTTCTTTCAAACCTTTCACAAAGAAGTCGGTACGAGTATACAATGTGTTTGATTTTTGTGTTTGCCCTGAAATAATCAACGGCGTTCTTGCCTCATCGATCAAAATAGAATCGACCTCATCGACAACTGCAAAGTTCAAAGGACGTTGTACCATTTGCTCTCTATATACGACCATATTGTCGCGTAAATAGTCAAATCCAAGTTCATTATTCGTGCTGTACATAATATCTGAATTATAAGCTTCGCGTTTTTCAGCTGATGATTTGTCATTGGTGTTCAATCCAACGGTCAAACCTAACCATTCATATAATTCACCCATCTCCACAGCATCACGACTAGCCAAGTATTCGTTGACAGTAACAACGTGAACACCTTCGCCGCTCAATGCGTTCAAATAAACAGGCATGGTAGCTGTCAATGTTTTACCTTCACCGGTTTTCATCTCAGCGATATTTCCACGATGTAAAGTGATCCCTCCCATTAATTGAACATGGAATGGATATAGCCCTAGTACACGTTTTGCTGCTTCACGAACAACCGCAAAAGCTTCAGGCAATAAATCGTCTAACGTTTCGCCGTTTTTGTAGCGTTCTTGAAACTCTGGAGTTTTCGCTTGTAATTGTTCATCCGTCAAAGCTGACATCCGATCGCCGTACTGTTCGATTTCTTGTGCAATTTTATTTAATTCTTTCAATTCTTTTTTATCTGTATCAAAGATCTTGCGTAATAAATTTGCCATTCAATACTTCTCCCCTATATGGTCATTCTATCCACTATTTATTTGCCTATATTATCTGACATCTGTGTTTTTGTTACACTTCACCTATTGTTCAGTCTACATTCTTTCTAATTCTATCATATATATAGAAAGAAATTAAACCTTTTTTCGCCAAAAGGCAACAGGGAGCTTTAAAGTCTACACAAAAAATCCCTTTTTGAAATACTTAGAAGTATATATGCGACACTTTAGTCAAATTAAAAACATGATTTTGTCTAGAGGAAACAATAGAGAACCTGTGCAAAGAATTTCTCTTTGCACAGGTTCTCTATCTATTTTATGACATTAAAGAGTTGAGTTACTCTGTTTCAATCAATCCGTATTGACCGTCATTTCTACGGTAAACAATACTTGTCCCGTTTGTGTCAGCATCTTCAAAAATAAAGAAGTCATGCCCTAACATGTTCATTTGTAGTACAGCTTCTTCACTATTCATTGGTTTTAAAGATAAGCGTTTTGTACGTACAATGGACATTTCATCATCGGCTTCTTCATCAGCTGCTTGTTCAAAATCAGTACCTGCAAGCGGATCGATCGGTTGATTATGTTGTCCACGTCCTTTGCGGTTTGTTTTCGTTTTGTACTTACGCATTTGTCTTTCTAGTTTATCCACAACTAAATCGATACTTCCATATAAATCTGGAGAAGTTTCTTCTGCGCGTAACACAATGTACGGTACAGGGATAGTCACTTCCACTTTTGCTGTTTTATCAGAATAAGTTTTTAAATTTACATGAGCTGTAGCTTCTGGTACATCACTAAAGTATTTTTCAATCTTGCTTACTTTTTTCTCTACATAACTGCGTATTGCAGCAGTCACCTCAATGTTTTCTCCACGGACATTATATCTAATCATAAACAGTCTCCCCTTTCATCTGACACCATTTGGTAGTTAATAGGTTTTTTAAAATAGCAGAACCTTTTTTACGAACACTTTCGTTCTCTGATAGGTAGTTCTGTTACTACTGGTTGATTAACACCTCTAATCATCAGATACCGCAACATCATATGGACCACTCATATGATGTATTGCTTAATATCATTATAAAAGATAGCGTTTTAATAATCAAATTTTTCAATCAATTCTCTTACTTCATCCTTGAAAATACATCCTCTTATGAGAGACAAGTCAACGAGCAACTGTTAGCGTATTGACTTTATTAGCTCCGTTTGACAATAAACAATCTGCTGCATGAAAAAGAGTTCTGCCCGTAGTATACACATCATCTATTAAAAGAATTTTTTTATCCACAACAATTCCGAACTTTTCCATGCCCATTTCAAAAGGTTGTGGACTGATCATTCGTTCTCGACGATTCTTACTTGACTGTTTTTCCCCGGTCCCAATATGTTGAAGAACTTCTTCATACTGTACCTCCGCAAAAGACAATAGCCCAGTAACTTGATTGAAGCCTCTATTTTGCATACTTTTCCTACTGATAGGGACGGGAACTACTATCCATGAATCCTTCAATTTTCGGCTGATTTTTTTCTTCAGCGGTCCAGCAACAATTTTTCCCATTCGGTAATCACCCTTGAATTTATAAGCTTCTATCCATTCTTTCATAAAAGAATTGTATTCATAAATAGCGTCATTCTGAAAATCATATTGTGGATAAAGTATTTTCCATCGAATACAGTCGGGACAAAGTTCAACCTTTTCCCAAACTCTTCCACAGCCTTTACATGTAGATTGGTTGTCTAGTGTTTTAATAAGAAGGGAGCATTTACGGCAAAGCGGTTTTGAGGTTATTTTAGATAATTTGACCAGATCTGCTAAACAAATCACCGGCATTTCTTCGACACCACACCACAAACAACTATTCATTGATGGATCAATCCCCTCTTATTAGCTAATCGGTTCATCTGTACGATCTGCTGTCTTGCTTGTTTCATTTCTCGCGACTGTCCATAATGAAAAAAGAGCACTTTTCCCGCAGGGTAATCTTTGTGTCTGCCAGCTCGTCCAGATATTTGAACCAATGCCGCTTCTGTAAAATTTTTGTCTTCCGCCCCCAATACTAAAACATCGATATCTCTAAAGGTTACCCCTCTTTCTAAAATAGTCGTGGTCAAAAGAAAATCAAAATTTTCTTGTCTCATTCCTAAAACTTTCTCTTTTCTTTCAGGATCTTCAGCATATACACTTGTGAACACCGCTGAAGGGTATACATTATTTAAACACACAGCCAATTCATGCATCAATTCAATATTAGGTACAAAAACAAGAAATCTCCTTTTGGCAATCAACATTTCTCGGATAGTTTTAAAAAAACGACCTTGCATTTTTTGGTTCTGGATCTTTTTCTTCCAATCTCCTGTCCACATAAATCTAGGGACAGGCAGTGGATAACCATGATAGCGTGCAGGTAAAACAGATGCCTCCAGTTTTTGCATCTGAACCTGCTTTCGCATAGCTGCACTTGGGGTAGCAGATAAATAGATCAATGCACCGTTTTTCTTTCGTGCTTTTTGTGATGCAAACTGAAGCGTATCATCCAAATGAAAAGGAAAAGCATCAATTTCATCAATGATCAACACATCAAAAGCTTCTCGAAAGCGCATGAGTTGATGTGTGGTAGCAATCAAAAGTTGGGTATAGCGGTATGTTTCTTCCATATTTCCATGTAAAACGATCAGCTCTGCCTGCAAAAAAGCTTGTTGGAGCCGCGGTGCTAATTCTAAACAAACATCTACTCTTGGAGAAGCTATACAAACTCTTTTCTTATCTTTCAACGCCTGTGCTATCCCTTGAAACAACATCTCCGTTTTCCCTGCTCCAGCTACTGCCCATACGAGTCGCTCTCCTCCTTGGTTTATCGTCAAAAGAATATCGGTCGAAGCCTGTTGCTGCTGAGAAGACAAGGTGCCTTCCCATGTCAATATCGGTTCGTTTATGTCTTCAAATAGATTTTCTTCCTTCTTGTAATAAAGTGTACTGCACTTTTTCACTTTCCCCATTTGTAAGCAGCCAAGACAGTAAAAGCAACTATTTCCACAAGAGCATGGAGCCCATGCTCTATCCTCTGGCATGAAAGAACCGCATCGATTGCAGCAGGTCTTTTGATTTGTTTGTGTAAATCCTTGTCTTGCTTCAACTTTCTCATCCATCTCTGCTATGTCACTCATTTCTTGTAACAACAGCTCTCTTCCCATCATTTCCAACTTCATAACTTCACCTCAAAAGTACTATACGCAATGCAATGAAAATAGTTTGAGAAAAGCAAAAATCATACAAAAAACGATTCAGGAAAGTTCTGCCTCGTTTTTTGTATGATTTTTTACTTACTCTACTGCTGGTTCTAAAGACTGCGAATCTAATTCCAAATGTGTTTTTAAAATTTCTTGCAATTCTGCTAAAGTTTCTTCGTATGGTCTCCATACATACACTTCTTGTCCATAACTAGGGAAATAAATGTACTCTTCTTCCCCATCTAAAGT
Organism: Desemzia sp. AGC72; assembly: GCF_057334175.1. Taxonomy (NCBI): domain Bacteria; kingdom Bacillati; phylum Bacillota; class Bacilli; order Lactobacillales; family Carnobacteriaceae; genus Desemzia; species Desemzia sp. AGC72. The sequence goes on along the minus strand of NZ_JBHFIG010000020.1, from coordinate 81,956 downwards.
AAGAGATTCAATATTTTGAGCTGCAGAAGTATAATTCGTGCCTAAAATCCATATTTCCCGACCAGATAGATTAGTTTTTAAATTAGGTGCTATAGCATTGAAGATGCGATTAAAATTCGTTAGACTCGAAATAGAAATCGTTTCATCCACGATAGCTTGAATAACTTGCCGTTGCCGTTCTTGCCGTCCCCAATCTCCACGCGGATCTTGTTTACGCATACGGGCGTACCCTAGAGCTTCTTCTCCATTCAAATGCTGCAACCCTTTAGTAATGTGAATAGCGTCTTGAGTTTCATCACTATCTTGGACTGTAAAATCTAATGGAGAGTCGACTTCGATACCACCTATCACATCGATTAGATCCACCAGCCCTTGGAAATTGATTTGTGCGTAATACTGGATCGGAATATCTAAATAGTTTTCAACTGTTTCAATCGTATAGGAGATTCCACCATAAGCATAAGTGGCATTGATTTTGTCTGCCTCTCCCGATTTAGGCAATTCAATCAAAGTATCTCGAGGGATAGACAATAATTTTACATCTTCAGTGTTCGGATTAACAGTCGCAACTATGATTGTATCTGCTCTGCCGATATCCCCTGGTCGTTCGTCTACACCTAACAGTAAGATAGAGAATGGTTCTTTGTTCTCAATAACAACTTTTTCTTCATCTTGCGAAGAAATCGGATCTCCTTGAATGGCATTAAAGAAAGAGTTGGCAGATAAAAAAGCATAGATAAAGTAACTTGCAATGAGAAGCACCCCTAAAACCGCCATTATCAGGAAGACTCGTTTTCTTTTCTTGTGTTTATTTTTCCTCTCTATAGAACGCATATGGATCTCCCCTTAATAGTGCTGGATTGGGTAAAAAAAATCAGTTTTTTTACTTTTCTGAAAATAACGACTTTCATCAAGTTTATCGGATTCATTGACTAAACACAATAAAGTATTTCTTAAAACTCTCTTTCAAAACACTGTTCAATATTGTGTTTGTCTTTGCTGTATTAAATTTGTATAATGAGTACAGCAAAGTTTCACGTTTGCGAGAAGTTATTCTTCCACTCACGATCTACTAACCAAATATATAAACACACTTGTCTCTTGTCAATTTGCTGGATAGAAGTTCTTCTAGTAAACTTATTGAATAAAATTCCGATTATGAGATAAAGATAACAATAAGGAAGGATCACGTTCACATGTATAATATGTTTCACGTTATTTTAGCCTGTATTGCAGCTGCATTGATTTCCGTACTGACAACGCCTTTAGTAAAGAAAATGTCTCTCGCTATTGGTGCGGTTGACCTTCCAAATGAACGACGGGTAAACACTAGAGCTGTACCTACTATGGGTGGTATCGCTATTTTTGTTTCTTTTTTCTTCACTATATTTTTTCTTGTCCCAATCCCAAATCACGAAATTTGGCCGATTTTCATAGGCTCTTGTATTATTTTAATCACTGGGATCATAGATGATTTAAAAGGGTTGAGTCCTAAATTAAAAATATTGGGGATTACAGCTGCTGCAAGCGTCGTTTATTTTATGGGCAATATCCAACTAAATATGATGACCCTGCCGATTTTTGGTGAACTGCACTTTGGATCTTTCAGTTTTCCCGTAACGTTGTTTTGGATACTGGCCATTACTAATGCAGTGAACTTGATTGATGGACTAGATGGACTAGCCAGTGGAGTTTCTATGATTGCATTGACAACTATGGGGATCATCGGTTATTTCTTCTTAACCGTAAGCAATATGGCTGTTCCGATTATGATATTTGTTTTTGTGGCTAGTATAGCAGGATTTTTACCCTATAATTTTAATCCGGCACATATATTTTTAGGAGATACTGGAGCACTCTTCTTAGGTTTTATTATTTCTGTAATGTCCTTGCAAGGATTAAAAAATGCTACCTTGATTACTTTAATTATACCTATTGTGGTGCTGGGCATTCCAATTACAGATACGATTTACGCGATAATTCGAAGAGTACTGAATAAACAGTCTATAGCTACAGCAGATAAGCTTCATATTCACCATCGGTTGATGTCTTTAGGGTTTACCCATAAACAAACCGTTTTTGCTATTTACTGTTTGGCAGCCATTTTTTCTTTGATTGCCTTACTTTACCCTGTATCAACTTTATGGGGATCTGTTTTCCTTACTATAGGTTTAGGGTTCGGATTAGAACTTTTTGTGGAACTCATTGGGCTGACTGGAAAATCTAATCAACCTTTGTTAAAACAAATTAGAAGATTTGCACGTTCATGGAATCGTAAAGATTAAATAATCTTTTACAATCTATTTAGACCAACTAAAAAGCGCGTCTCAAAGTGATAACTTTGTGACGCGCTTTTATTCTGTTAAGTTATCCACAAAGAATGTTAATAAGCATATTCAGGAATCCGATTTGAAGTGAATTCATATCCTTCTTGATCTCGTTCATCTTCCGCTTCCAACTCTAACGCTACACGCAGTTTATGACTGATATAATCAACACTGTCTGGATATAATTCCACCATGCTGGCTCCGTAAAGATCAAAATCAGTCCATTCAAAGATATGCGATTGGAATGTATAGGTTCCTTCCAATCCAGACTGAGCAATATTCAACATTTCATTAAATCTCAAGTCTGTCCGCATATTGCTTCCAACAGCTTCAATAGCATTCGATAATTTCGGTATCGATCCAATACTTAAAGCTTTCTTAACGATTGCTTGAATGATCAATTGTTGTCGTTCTCCACGCTTCACATCATTGTCTATTTTTCTCGTACGGGCTAAAGCAAGAGCTTGTTCTCCATTCAACGTTTGGTGTCCTTCTTCTAAATGGATCTGACCCATTTTACCATCAGAATTTTGCTCTGTAATAGTAACCGGCACATCCATTTCGATACCACCTAAAGCATCAATGATCTCTAAAAAAGAATCAAAGTTGAATGTAGCATAATAGTGTACTGGAACATCCAGTAAGTCCTCAACTGTTTCAATAACGGCTTTTTCTTGCCCTACCGCATAAGCTGAATTAATTTTATTTCTTTTCTGAACTTGTCCATCATACATGATTTCTGTGTATGTATCACGAGGAATGCTGACCATATTTATTTCATGTTCAATGGGATCAATCGTTAAGTAGATCAGCGCATCTGTTCTGGCACTTCCTAAATTCCGACTCTCAGTATCATCCACACCCATGATCAGGACAGATACAGTTTCTTCTATTGGATTCACGTTGACTTCACTTTCACGCTCAATAGAATGATACGAATCTTCAACTGCACTTTGGGCTTCTGCAAATAATTTTGCTGCAAATACAGCTATAAACAACAATACAGCCATAAGAGGAATTAAAATCGTTAGTATGATTTTTTGACTCTTTGTTTTTTTCTTTTTTCCGTTCCTCCTATAATCAGAGCGAGTTGTTGAGGGTATCTGTTTTTTCGTCACCTAGGATCACCTTTTCAAATGTATTCTTAAACCTTTTTTATTGGGATAAATGATTTTTAATGTTATATAAAGACTTGGTCATTTTATCACAACTTATATCATTCTAATACTACTGTTTTGAATTTGTAACGGTTTCTTAACAATTACAGACTTATTTTTGATTCATAATAACTTGTTGATCCTTCTTGGAAGGTGACTTGATCGCTGACCCATTCAACCATATCAGCGTAAAATCTCTCTTTTTCTTCCTCGTTGACTAAGCAAATAACTGTCACTTTATCTGTATATAAAATTTCTTTTATAGTATAGCTTGATCCTCTGAGTTGATTTTCGACTTTTCCTAATAAGGGATATTCTATCGTAGCTTGGATCTCGATTTGAAGAGTTCCTTCAACCAATCCGATTTTTTCTAATGTTTTACTGACAGCATTCCCATAAGCACGTATCAGTCCACCTGCACCCAGCTTTACACCGCCAAAATACCGTGTTACTACAACTGCCACATTTTTCAATTCTCTTTTCTTCAATACTTCCAACATAGGAACGCCTGCAGTTCCGCTAGGTTCGCCATCATCATGAGCTCGTTGGATTTCGTCGTGGTCTCCGATCGTGTAAGCAGAACAATTGTGGTTGGCTTTATTATGTTCTTTCTTGATTGTTGCGATAAATTCTAAAGCTTCTTCTTCATTGCTCACTCTCTTTGCATGGCAAATAAAACGAGATTTTTTGATTTCCAATTCATAGAGACCATCTTTTTCAATCGTGCGATATTTTTTCAGCATATTTATCCCCTTTCTCTATGAAGTTCTGGCTTCTATTCTACTTTACAGTGTACAAGTCTTTATTTAGTGAAACAAGAGAAATCAGACAGATTTCAATCTAGTGGCACGAATTAGTTTACCCTGTTTAAGAAACTAGATTTATTTAACACAATGTGAACATCTCAAAATAAACCATTCCATTCGTTTTTATATGGTATAATTTACTAATGTGTAGTGATATTCCTTATATAAAAGAGAAAATCAGCTCAGGAGGTAAACTAGTGAAAATAGCTGTTGTAACCGATAGTACTGCTTATTTAACAACAGAACAGTATCATGATAACCAGATCTATCAACTGCCGCTTTCTGTTATCGTAAACGGAGAAGCTTTAAAAGAAGAAATTGATGTAACAAACGAAACGTACTTTGATCTTATGCGTCAAAGCGAAAAGTTGCCGACTAGTTCGCAACCTACTTTAGGAGACATTGAGGCTCTCTTTACTGAATTATCAAATGACTACGATGCGATCATCAGCATCCATTTGTCCAGTAAAATCAGCGGAACTTACCAAAGTGTTGACAGCGTAGGACAACATACAGAAGATATCGCAGTCTATCCTTATGACTCAGGATTAAGCTGTTCTGCTCAAGGTTATTTTGCCTTAGAGGCTGCTCGTTTAGTCCAGCAAGGCGCGTCTGTACAAGAGATATTTGAACATTTTGATCGCATGCAGCAAAGTCTTAAAGCTTACTTTGTCGTAGACGACTTAAAAAATTTAGTTCGAGGCGGACGACTTTCTAATGGAGCAGCTTCAATAGGAACTTTGTTAAAAATTAAACCTATCTTGCATTTTGACGAAAAACAGATTGTCGTGTTCGAAAAAATCCGTACCCATAAAAAAGCTCTAAAACGTATTGAAGATTTGTTGAGCGAAGACATCAAAAAAGGTTATCCGATCGTTTCAACCATTATACATGCCAATGCTGAAGACAAAGCACTTATTTGGAAAGAAAATTTAGAAGCTTTATACCCTGAAGTTACTTTTAACCTCAGTTATTTTGGTCCAGTTATTGGAACACATTTAGGTGAAGGTGCTTTAGGCATGACTTGGGTAGAAGACTTTACAAAACTATCCTAATATTCAATTTATTTTATTTTCAGCACTTATTTATAACGTACAGAAGTCTAGATTTTCTCTAGACTTTTTTTGTTGTTGAAAATTTGTGTTTTTCCGTCATAATAATGATAAAGCGGATTCAATCAAATAAAGTTATTAGGAGAGATCTACATGTTGGAAGAATATGAAACGTTACAAGTAAAAATGAAGTCTTTATTACATAAAGAAAAGACAGCTTTAGAAAGGTTAAATGAGAACGAAAAACGGTATGAAGCAGCTCAAGTATGGTTTGAAAAAGAAAAGGCTGATGTCGAAAAACTGCAAAAAGAATCTTTATCAGCCTTTTTGAAACGGTTGATTGGAAACTACGACCAGCAGCTAGATAAAGAGCAGCAAGAACAATTGAGCGCAAAACGAGAACTGGATCTATCTTTAGCTTTATTTCTCGAAGCAAGAGAAAAATTGGATTCGATCCAGACCGCTATTCAAGAAACCACTGTGCGCATCCAACAAACCAAAGAACAATTGTATCAGCAAAATACTGATTTCCGCGAGAAAAGTCAAACCGAAGAATTGAAACGAGCTGAACTAAATCAAGTGTTGATTGAAATTGACGAAGCTCTGGCTGCAGGCGAAAAAGTTTTGGCAGGAATTGATTTTGCTTTAGATGATTTAGATTCTGCAGATTCTTATTCCACTTGGGATATGTTTACAAATGGCAGTATTTTTCTTGATATGATGAAATACGACAAGATCGATAAAGCAGAAGCAAAAATGAACCAATTAGAACAACATTTAGAAAATTACACAAAAGAATTGAAAGATATATCTTTGGATGGTTTTTTAAGTTACGAGAAATTCAGCGGTATGAGTAAAACATTTGATATTTTCTTTGACAATCTGTTTTCCGATTGGGATACGAAATCAAAAATCGGACGCAACATTGAAATGTTGGAACAGCTTGGTTTCAATGTAGAGGAACTCCAAACTAAATTAGAAACCAGAAAACAGTCGATCCATCAACAAATTGAAGAATCAGAAGCACTATATTAGCCCTGTAGCTCCTTTTGAACTGTTTAAAATACGCAAAAAACCTCTGATGGGAATACTTTCATCAGAGGTTTTTGTTTGTAAACATATATATTAAAATTTGTTTTTTTAATTTAATTTTCCAGATAAAATTCGAAACGATCTGCTGCATATTGCGTACGGACGTATTCAAATGGTCTGTTATCTTTGCTGTACGTAATCTGCTTCAATCTTAGAATAGCTTCTCCACGTTTGATGTTTAGATGTTCTGCTATTCTTTCTGATGCCAGCATAGCTGAGATTGTTTGTTCTGCTTTACCTACATGGATATTTTTTTTCTCTTCTAATGTTCTGTATAAAGAGGAAGTGATTTCTTTTTTCCCTAACGATTCAACCAAGTGATAAGGGATCGTTGCCACTTCAAAACAAATAGGCACATCATCTGCAAAACGTATACGCTCCATACGAAGTACAACAGTCTCGTTCTGCAAATTCAAATGTTCAGCTTCACTCACACTAGCAGGCTTAACGTGATAAGAAACAGTTCTACTAGTGGGCGTTTTCCCTTGAGACAAGATGGTTTCTGTAAAGCTTTGGATACCGGTCATTTTTTCTTGAACTTTTTGACTGGATACATATGTCCCCGAGCCAACTCGCCGTTCTAAAATACCTTCGTCCACAAGCGTCTGTACAGCTTGTCTTAAAGTCATTCTGCTCACTTCAAAAGTTTTTGCCAAGTCGCGTTCGGAAGGAATTCGTTCCCCCACTTGCCATTTACCTTCTTCGATCATTTTACGGATTTTATTGTGGATCTGAATATAAATCGGTTTTTCTTTGGTCATTATTCCACCCCTTAACGTTTCAATAACGACCCAGCTTCTTCATCAACAATAACCGTAACATTTGGATGACGTTGCAGAATACTAGCTGGTACGTCTTCAGTAATTGGTCCTTCGATCATGTTTTTGATGGCTTCTGCTTTATGTTCGCCAAATGCCATCAAAATAATTTTTTTAGATGCCATGATAGATTTGATTCCCATAGAATAAGCATATCTAGGAACGTCTTCTTCATGTTCAAAATAAACTTTATTTGACTCAATAGTCGATTCTACTAATGCAACTTTGCGTGTTTCAGACTCGAACGATGCTCCTGGCTCGTTGAATCCGATGTGACCATTAGTTCCGATTCCTAGAATTTGTAAATCAATCGGGTTATCCGCAATGATTTTGTTGTAACGCTCACTTTCTTCTGATTCTTCGGCTAAACCATTCGGCACGTATGTCTCTTTGAACGGTTTTTTTGAAAATAAATGTTTTTCCATAAAGTAATGGTAGCTTTGAGGATCTTCTGGTGATAAACCAACATATTCATCTAAGTTTACAGATGTGATATCTGAAAAATCCGTATCGCTTTCTGTCATAATTTCATACAAGTCTTCTGGAGTGCTTCCAGTCGCTAACCCAAAAACGTCAGCTCCATTTTCCATTTCTTGCTTCATTAAATCAAATGCTTTTTGACTTGCTTCTCTTTTGTTTTTCATTACATAAACGTTCATATCTTTAACCCCATTTTTATTTTTTATATACTTCTTTTCCGTAACTAAATGTTTTTTCCACATTAAACTCAGGATCTAGAACAACTAGGTCAGCATCTTTTCCGCTGGTGATAATTCCTTTTTGCGTCAATCCAAATTCTCTAGCCTGATTGACAGAACTCATTTTCACTGCATCTTCTATACTGCATCCGGTAAACTCGATTACATTTTTAAATGCATCCTGGAATTCCAATACACTTCCAGCTAAATTACCAGATTCCAAACGAGCTTGCTTATCTTTTACGATAACTTTTTGTCCGCCCAGTTCGCTTTCGCCATCTGGCATCCCTTTTGCTCTCATAGCATCTGTAATTATTTCTATACGATCCGGCCCTTTCATTTTATAAGCCATCTTGATCATTTCAGGGTGAATGTGGAATCCATCTGCAATGACTTCTACATACGTATCTTCATCTAAGAATGCGTGACCTGTAACGCCCGGTTCACGGTGATGAAGCCCTCTTTGAGCATTGTATAAATGTGTAATATGTTTTGCTTTTGATTGTTTCATTTGCTCGCGTGTCGCATTTGTATGTCCCGCTGACAATACAATATCATGCTCTTGGCAAGTCTTTTCGAACTCGCTGGCATCGCTCGTCTCTGGAGCATATGTCACTAAGCGAATACGGCCGCCACTGATCTCGTCCCACTTTTTCATGGTCTCTGCATCTGGAATTTTGATGTGTTCTTCTGGCTGAGCCCCTTTAAATACAGCTGATATAAAAGGTCCTTCTACGTGGATTCCTTGAATGACCGGATTCTTTTCAGCAGCTTTAGCAATTCCTTTTAAAGATTTTTCAATATTTTCAAATGACTGAGTCATTGTTGTAGGAAAATAAGAGGTGATTCCTTCTTGATACATCTTAGAAATCATTTCATTGATACTTTCTGAATCTGCGTCCATGTTATCAACACCATAACCGCCATGACTGTGTACATCAATAAAACCAGGAACAACTAGTTTTCCGGAAATATCCGTCACTTCTTCTTGAGAGTCCTTTACGAACTCTTCCATCTTTCCAACTTCTAAGATTTTTTGATCAAAACGAACGTAACCGTTATCAATCCTAGTTTCACCAGTATAAATAGTTCCGTTGACAAGTACTTGATTTGCCATATTCTCGTCTCCCTTATTGAAAATTTCTTCTTTATTATAAATGGTATAGACCGAAATTGCAACTGCTAGAATTCCATTTTTTGCCAGCAGATCGTAACAAAATAAGCCTCATAAAAGAATCGTATGATTCCTTATGAGGCTTATTTTTTAAGAGTTTATTTCATTTTTTACTGTTACTTCCAAAAATCATCGAATATATCGATCGGCATACTGCGTTTATGACGTGTTTTCACAAACCAGTTTTCAATCGTTTTTGCGTCTTCTTCTTTGACTTCTTTTCCTTCTAAATAATCATCAATAGCTTCATAACTGACACCTAATGCTGCCTCATCTGGAAGAGATGGACGGTCATTTTCTAAATCAGCTGTCGGGACTTTCGTATATAAGTGCTCGGGGCAACCTAATTCTTTTAACATAGCTTTACCTTGACGCTTATTCAATCCAAATAATGGATTGATATCTGTCCCGCCATCACCGTATTTTGTATAAAAACCTGTCACTGACTCAGCAGATTGATCTGTTCCTACTACCACACCACTGTAATTTCCAGCTATAGCATACTGAGCAATCATCCGCTGACGAGCTTTAACGTTGCCAATATTAAAATCACTGATTTGAATATCTTCATCTGTTAATGCTTCTACCACTGCATCAGTAGCAGGCTGTATATTGAAGCGAACCGTTTTGTCAGCATCCATAAACTCAATGGCATCTAACGCATCTTGTTCATCAGCTTGAGTCCCATAAGGCAAGCGAACCGCGATAAATTGGTAACTTGTATCGTTTGTCTCTTGTCTCATTTCAGTGATAGCCAATTGACTGATTTTTCCAGCCAATGTTGAGTCTTGGCCTCCGCTGATTCCTAGTACGAGTGTTTTTATGAAAGGATATTTTGTTAAGTAAGACTTTAAAAAATCTACTCGCTTGCGAACTTCCTCTTTAGGATCAATAGAAGGTTGAACTTTCATTTCTGATAAGATTTCATCTCTTAATTCTGACATAACTTGCACCCTTTCTAAACCTGTTTATTTTTCTAAGTCTTTCATTTTCTTTCTGGTTTCTTTAATGATTGCTAATTTATTGTCGTAAGCTTTTTGAGACAAATCGACAGGATAAGCTTCTGGGTTCAAAATACGTTTGTACTCATCCCATAAGGCAGTCAAACTTTCCTTAGCATGCACTTTGATTTGTTTCAAATCCGGCAAATCATACACCAACTCTCCGTCCACAAAAATATCTTTTAACAGAGGTACTGCAGTGTAATTTTCAACTGTTTTGTTGATATACGTATGGATTGGATGGAACATGAATAATTCTTCATCCAAATCAGGGCGTTCATCCCACAGCGCTACATAATCGCCTTCCGATTTCCCCTTTTCATTGCTGGTGATACGCCATACTTGTTTTTTGCCTGGGGTCGACATTTTAGCGGCGTTACTCGTTAATTTGATCGTGTTTCTCATGTTTCCGTTTTTATCTTCTATAGAAACCAACTTGTATACGGCTCCTAATGCAGGTTGATCAAAGGCAGTAATTAGTCGTGTTCCTACGCCCCAAACATCAATTTTGGCACCTTGCATTTTTAAGTTTAAAATCGTTTTTGAATCCAAGTTGTTTGAAGCATAAATTTTAGCCTTAGGATATCCGGCTTCATCCAATTGCGCTCGAACTTGTTTAGAGATATAGGCCATATCTCCACTATCCAACCGAACACCTAAGAAGTTGATTTTATCGCCCATTTCATCGGCAACACGAATCGCATTCGGTACGCCTGTTTTTAATGTATCAAATGTATCTACTAAAAATACGCAATCTTTATGTGTTTTTGCATATGCCATGAAAGCTTCATATTCACTATCGTAGGCTTGAACCATTGCGTGTGCATGTGTTCCACTGGCTGGAATACCAAAAATTTTAGAAGCACGGACATTGCTTGTAGCGTCCGCCCCGCCAATAAAGGCTGCTCGTGTTCCCCAAATGGCTGCGTCCATTTCTTGGGCTCTTCGAGTGCCAAATTCCAACAAGGGATCATTTCCCACTACCGTTTTCATTTCGGAAGCTTTTGTTGCAATCAGAGTTTGAAAATTGACGACGTTCAAAATCGTCGTTTCCAATAACTGACATTCAGCAAGCGATCCTTCTATCTGCATAATAGGTTCATTAGCAAAGACTAAGTCCCCTTCTATAGCTGAACGAATCGTCCCAGTAAATTTAAAGTTTTTTAAGTAAGTTAAAAATTCTTCTGGATATTCTTGAGTTTCTCTTAAATAATCGAGATCAGTTTCTGTAAAAGATAGATTTTTAACGTAGTTTACAACGCGTTCCAATCCAGCAAAAACTGCGTATCCAATTCCAAAAGGATGCTCACGGAAGTATACTTCAAACACAGCATTCTTATCTGCATCACCTAATTCCCAATATGATTTCATCATATTAAGTTGATACATGTCTGTATGCAATGCCAAACTATCATCTGGATATATATTATTCACTCTGATTGCCCCCAAAAATTACTTTTTCTTTGTTTTTAATGATACCACAAAAGTAAAGCTCAACCTATGCGTTTAATGTCATTTCAACGAGATTTTTCTTTTCTACATTCAAACTTCCTATGGTCAATATATTTAATCTAATTTCATTTTAGGTTGTTAAACTATTTTATCGTACAGCGTTTCTTATTTTCTCTTGAATTTGCTCTCTTTAGGCTGCTTGCGAATGGATGTTAACAAATCAGTGGCAGTCTTTTTTTTCTCTTGTGTCAATGCTTGATCTATCGTCATATCACTTATGCGTCCTTCTGTTATCTGTAACGTCAACCAATCACCAATTTTGCTCCCTTGAGGCAAATGGTTCTTCTCAATAATCCACTCTTTGTCTAGATCTTGAATCAGTAAAACAGCTTTTCCCTCTTCAATTCGATCCAACATAGCTTTCATTTAATCTCCCCCGATATAAGCTTTGCCTTCAGTGATGATGTCTTTTAGTCTAGAAGGTCCGATTCCGTTTACTTTCTGTAGATCTTCTATTTTTTCCAATGGACGCAGCAAGATGATTTCTTCTGCACGCTCTGGACCAATATGAGCGATTTCAAGCAGATCTTCATAAGAAGCTGTATTGAGATTTATTTTCCCCGCCAATGAATTGTCAGTGCTTGTTTGTTTTTTATTTCCATCGGTGATCGTCTCAATTCGATAACTTTTTCCATCCGTTCTGACAATGATCGTACCATTTTGATCTGTTCCGTATAACTCGATTCCTTTTTCTTGAATCATTGATACAACACTTATGTGAGGATGTCCATACGAATTGCCTTCTCCAGCACTGTAGATGGCTACTTCAGGACTGACTGCGTCAATAAAAGCAGGTGCACTGGAAGTATCTGATCCATGATGACCTAAAGACAATATTTCAGCATCAATATTCATCCCGGAATTTACCATTTCCATCTCTTGTTTTTTCCCTGCATCCCCTGTAAATAAGAAATCAATTTCCCCATAAGAAACAAACATAGAAACAGAATCTGCATTTGTATCACCTGTTAACACACTAGGGTGAAGAATTTCCATACTTAATGGTCCAATATCGAATTGTTCACCTGCTCTTGGTTCATAGTAGCCCACCTCATATTTCTGTATGGCTTCAAGTGAACGGATAAAAACATCCGAAGAAGTCGTATTTCCGGACATCCATACTTCTCCTACCTCAAATTGTTCCAATACTTTATCTAATTGACCGATATGATCGGCATCTGGATGACTCGCAATCACGAGGTCTAATTCTTGTATCTCTTTGTCTGCTAAGTAATCTACAACATCTGTACTTGTCCAATCCCCCGTATCATAAAGGATCGTATATTCTTCGTCTTCGCTTGCAAATTTAAACAAAGTCGCATCTGCTTGCCCAACATCTATATAATGAACAGCTAATTCAGATGATGTTACAAGTTTTTTTTCAGATTCTGCAGCTGTTTCTTCTTTGTTTTCATCCAAAGATGTTTCATAAGCAGCTGGATCTTCCATACTTTCAGGAGAATGACTCTCTAAACTGCAAGCTCCTAATACACTCGCCATTACTGTTAACGTTAAAAGTAATTTCATTTTTGCCAAACCTTTTTTCAATCTTTTCACTTACCTTTCTTCTGGTTACTAGATTAACATAAAATTGTTTTTTTTTATGTATTTATCTTGTTTCAATATCGGTATAATGAAATAAATTCTAGGCTACAAAAGAAAGAGGGATAAGCATTGAATAAGAAAATTTCAATAGAAGAAATAGCACATTATATTTCTCCAACAGGAAAGTTGTCAGATATACAAGCTGTTCAAACGCAGCATCGTCTTCATTTAGCAGAATTTTGGGGAATTCATGCTGGAGAAAATGTACTGGAGATAGGCTGTGGCCAAGGAGATACAACAGCAGTATTGGCTTATTTAATAGGAAATACCGGCAGTGTACATGCTGTTGATATAGCTAGTCCCGACTATGGAGCTCCTGAAACTTTAGGTGAAGCTATTGCTAAATTACAGCAGTCATCCATTGGCGAGCACATCACAGTAAGTTTTGATACGGATATTCTAGATCCTGAAGTAGACTTTCCAGAAAATACATTTGATACGATCGTCTTTTCACACTCTAGTTGGTATGTGGGTTCTCAAAAAACCTTGCTGGAGATGTTTACCAAGTTGAACAAGTGGGGTAAACGTCTTGTATTTGCAGAGTGGGATACTCGTGTAACTGAAAGTCATCAATTGCCGCACTTCTTGGCTGCTTTGCTGCAGGCCCAATATGAAAGTTTTCGTTATACGACTGAAGCGAATATTCGTACGTTGATCACACCTGAAGACAGTCTGATACTCGCTGAGAAGGCTGGTTGGAGAATCACAAAAGAGTCTACAATCCCTTCCAAACAATTGCAAGACGGCGAATGGGAAGTTGCTATGACGATTTCTGATGCACCCGACGTCATTGCTTCTCTTCAATCAATACCGGATAAATTCAAAACTCTGCTTACTTCAGAATTAAATACATTAAAAACCTATAACCAGCAATCTTCTATCCAGTCAATGGATACATTTGCTTTTATTGCAGTAAAATAAAATAGACAACAGAAAACAAGGAAAAATCTGTTTTCTGTTGTCTATTTTTAATTTTTATCAACATAGACGTTTAAAGCCATATTATCGACCGACTGTCCATCCTCCATCTACTTTTATGGATGTACCTTGGATGTAATCCGATTCGTCAGAAGCTAAAAATACAGCTACTGCTGCTACCTCTTCTGGTTTACCTGCTCGTTGCGCCGGTATATCCTTCAATCGTTCATCTTCTATTCCTTCAGTCATTGGTGTTTCAATAAAACCCGGAGCAATCAAATTCGCTTTGATTCCTTTTTTCCAAAGTCATAAGCTAATTGTTTCGTAAATCCTTCGAGTGCGTGCTTAGAAGTCACATAAGCTGAACCGCCAGGTCCTGCCACAAATGTAGCTTGAGAACCAACATTGATGATAGTACCTTTTTCATTTTCCAACATCATAGGCAATACTTCTTTTGTCATTAAAAAAGGTCCTTTAACATTAATATCCATTAATAGATCATAACTCTCTTCATCCGTGTCTAAAACCGTATCATAAGAATCGTGGATTCCGGCACCATTGAATAAAATATCGATATTTCCAAAAGAATCAACCGCTTGTTTTATGCTCTTTGTAATAGAAGCTTTGTCTGTAATATCTAGACGAACAAAAATTGTTTCTCCTCCGGCTTGTTGAATTTCTTCTACTATACGTTTACCATCTTCTTCATCACGACCAGCTACAGCAACTTTTGCTCCATCATTAGCTAACGCTTTAGCAGTGAATTCCCCTATCCCTGAAGTACCGCCTGTAATAAACGCCGTTTTCCCTGCAAGTTTTTCCACTGACAAAATCTCCTTTCTCTTTTTTTAGTATTTTAAGAGTAGCGGGGAAAAACGAAGTTCCCAAATAAAAAGCATATGACACCTTAAGTGATTTTATTATTTAAAGTAAATTCGTTATGTTATTATCCATATACGAAAGGTGATATATTTAAAGCAGAAAGAAGGGGTGGCAATGAAAAACAAAGTTGCAATTTACACTGCTACAACTGAAAACTTCGATTTCAATGAGCTGCCTTACACTCTTGCCGGCCAATACGACTACATATGTTTTACGAAAGAGCCTGCAGTTGTTTCTTCTATTTGGCAAATGAAATCTCTTCCTGAAACTGGGCTAGATTCTGTCAGAAAAATAGCTCACATAAAAATGTTATCTCATATTTTGTTGCCAGAGTATGATTATACAATATGGATTGAAAATCCGACCGCGTCCAGCTTAAACAGTTTACATCAATGGATCGAAAAAGAATTGCCCTGGGATAAATTTGATCTCTATGCCTTCAAACATGTTGAAGCATATTCTGCTTACGATGCTGCTGTTTCTTCTATGGAACAACAATCCGACCGCATTGAAACCATTAGATTGCAAATGCAGTACTATCAAAATCAACTTTACTCCAAAAATCACGGTATCTCAGACACGACTGTTTTATTTCGGAAAAATCATTCTTTAGAAGTTGCTCAATTGATGGAGCGATGGTGGGAGGAAATAACTACTTTCAGCTTTTTAGACTTCCTCAGTTTTAACTATATTCTTTGGAAAAACAACTTTAGAATAGGTTATTTAATTACTGACCAACAACTTGTATCTACTATAGAAGATACTGATCAAGAAAATGTCGTTTCTTGATTCATATTCATAAAAATTTATACATCATTTAAAAGAGAACAGGAAGATCTGTCCATTCTGCTTCTATAACTAAAGCACCGACCGAGAAATAGATTTTCTCGGTCGGTGCTTTTATTTTAAAAGTACGGAGTCAACTTTTCTAACTCTTCTTTTGTTAATGATCTGTAAGACCCCACAGGTAATTTTTCATCTATGATTAAAGGTCCCATGGTCAATCGTTTTAAATAGGTAACTTTTTTCCCACATGCTAGGAACATTTTCTTTACTTGATGAAATTTCCCTTCCTTGATCTCAACGATAACTCTGCTTTCTGCATCGTGTGCTTCCAATATCGTTAATTTTGCAGGCTTGCAAACAATTCCTCCATGAAATACGACTCCATCTTCAAAAGCTTTTTGGTCTTTAATAGTGACCTTTTCGTTCACCCGAACTTCATATGTCTTTGTCACGTGTTTATGCGGCAGCAACAATTGATACCCTAAATTTCCATTATTTGTCAGCAGCAGTAACCCTTCTGTATCTTTATCTAATCTTCCAACAGGATACAATCCAACTGCTTTATCGGAAGATTTAATCAGATCGATCACTGTTTTATTTTCCTTGTCTTCTACTGCGCTGACTACTCCGGCTGGTTTATTCATCATATAATAGGCATGCGGTTGGTAATACACTCTTTTTCCTGAAACGCTAACTTCTTGAATCTCAGGATCAACATTTATTCGATCCTCTAGTATAATTTCGCCATTGACTGATACTTGTTTGCTTTTGATCAGCCGCTTTACGGTTCTTCGTGAACCAAAACCCTTTTCAGCTAATAATTTGTCTATCCTCATCTTTTTCTTCCTTCTATATAAATTTCTCTTTAACAGTAAACTATCTTTCGATTGAATACAATAGACTTATAGACTTCTTGAAACATCTTTTTCAAAAAGAAAATTTATGAAAATGAACACTTTGTGAAATCAAAAAAGCTGCTACGCCAGTTAACTTTCCTATAAAATCAATGAAAACGGCATTCACTTTTTAGCCATCTTTTGTCAACAAATTTGTCAAAATAAAAAAGGGGAATATGGGTTGTATTTTCTGAAAATGAAACTATACTAGCAAAAGTGTTAACAAAACCACGCACTTATTTTTTAAAAAAAGTTTCATTAAACGACAACGAAAATTTTAGGAGGCAATATTTTTTTATGGGACAAGATATGACAAAAGGAAATCCAACAAAATTAATTTTATTCTTCACTTTGCCAATGTTATTAGGGAATATTTTCCAACAATTTTATAGTATGGCAGATACTTTTATCGTCAGCAGAACGATTGGTGTGGATGCTTTCGCAGCCGTTGGGTCTACAGGAAGTATCAGTTCATTAATCATTGGTTTGGCTACAGGTTTGACAGTAGGTCTTTCTGTTATCACTGCGCAACGTTTCGGCCGTCAAGATTTCAAAGCCATTCGTAAAAACTTAGCTGCCAGCGTGATCATCAGTGCAGTAATCAGTATCGTATTAACAATTATAGCGACGCTATTTACTAGACAAATATTAGAATTCATGAAAACTCCTGCTGCTTTAATAGACGATGCTCAAGCTTACTTGGTGATTATTTTTGCTGGAATCGGCGCAACCGTTCTGTTCAATCTTTTATCAAATATTTTACGTGCTATCGGCGACAGTCGCTCCCCTTTATTATTTTTAGCTATCGCATCTGTTTTAAACGTCGCATTAGACTATGTATTCATTTTAGGTTTGGGGACTGGCGTAGAAGGAGCCGGCTATGCAACGGTTATTTCTCAAATTATTGCTAGCTTACTGTGCTTGGTTTACATTTGGAAAAAAGTTCCTATTTTACGTATTCGTAAAGAAGATTGGAAAGTAGACAAAAAAGAAATTATGGAACACTTAAATCTTGGTCTGCCAATGGGATTCCAAGTTTCGATTATTTCCATCGGTGCAATTGCTATCCAAATCACTTTAAACAGCTTAGGTGCTACGGCAGTGGCTGCTACAACGGCTGCTGAAAAGATCAATGGAATCGCAACTATGCCTTTAGTTTCATTCGGTGTTACTATGGCAACTTACACAGCTCAAAATTATGGTGCTGGTAAATTCGATCGTATTTGGGAAGGTGTTTCTAAAGTATTAAAAATCGTCCTTTCTTACAGTGTAGTGATGGCAATCGTCCTTGTTACTGTAGGACGCCCAATTGCTGAAATGTATATTGGAGAAACAGATCCTGCCATCATTGACTTAGTTCAAACTTATTTCTTCACTAATGCAACATTTTATTTCTTATTAGCTATGTTGTTCATTTACAGATATACTCTTCAAGGATTAGGAAAAAGTACTGCACCAACAGCTGCTGGTGTAATGGAATTGCTTGCTCGCGTTTTAGTTGCTCTGTTATTAGTTAAACCATTAGGTTATATAGGTGTAACGATTGCAAATCCGATAGCTTGGTTAGGGGCGCTAGTTCCTCTAATTTATTCTTACTACTCATTTAAGAGAAAAACCACTGTGGGGGAAAGAAAACAGCTTGCTAAGAAATTACTGACTAGTCAAAACCAATAAAGTTTATTTGAAACACTATCTCAACTCCAGAGTTTGGATGAGATAGTGTTTTTTGTTTTTTCAGGATTTATTCTTTGTACTTTTCGGTTATTTTGTTTACTCTTTTTTTAAAGATACAATTTGTTCTATACGTATTTTGCTATTTTGTTCACTTTTTTAAAACCGCTATCACCTTAATACAACAAGTTTTCATATTACTTTTAGTTTATTTGTGTCTATGAACTTAAATTTCTTGTTGCCGCCAAAAACTTGACGTGTTATTCTTTTAAAAAAAGCAAGTACCTGCTTTACTTTTAATGAATGTTGCAGATGAAATCCTGTTCTATTTAGAAAATCTTCTAAGAAAGTGTGTTGAGTTAAAATGAAGACCTTGATGTTCCATAGAACAAATGAAAAGCGCATCGTTACTGAACGAACAAAATATCTGTTTGCTTTGTTCTTTTCGCTTTCGCTATTTTTATTTGCATTTACGTTTAATACCCCTATGGAAATCTGGAACGGGAGTATTAAACTACTGATCTCTCCAGCAAATTTAGTGACCGATTACTTTATGCTGGCGAATGTTGGAGCTGCTCTAGTCAATGCTTCGCTGATGGTTTTAAAAAGCCTGTTTATTATTCGAACCAATCGAGTACCTCTCTCAGGTCCTTTGCTGGCAGCTATTTTCACTGTTGCAGGATTTTCACTATTCGGAAAAAACCTCTATAATTCTATTCCGATCATCCTCGGTGTTATACTATACGCTAAAGTAACACACACACCTTTTAAAAATTATTTGCTTTCTGCTTTGTTTGGTACTGCTCTTGCTCCTCTAGTAAGCGAAATTTCTTTTAATATCGGACTCCCCTTTTTCATAGGAGTTTTGTTAGGTTTTCTTGCAGGTGTTTTTGTCGGATTTATTCTTCCTCCTTTGTCGCGGCACTTTGCTAGTTTCCACAAAGGCTTCAGCTTGTATAATATTGGTTTTACAGCTGGCATTATCGGTATGGCTTTTATTGCTGTTTTAAGAGCTTATGGTTTTAGTGTGGATGTAGTTAATTTGCTTTCTAGGGGCAATAACGTTCCTTTTTCTATCTTTTTATATAGTTTATTTTCGTTTATGTTTATCGTGGGATATTACTTTAATGGAATGAACTTTAAAGACTTCGGCACTTTTTTAGAGGAAGATGGGGTTGGCGGTCCTGATTTTTTAGAAAAATACGGTTTTGGATTATCTTTAATCAATATGGGTCTCTTAGGTCTTATCTCTACAAGCTTCTCACTAGCGGTAGGTGGAGAGTTAAATGGTCCCGTTATTGGCGGAATCTTCACAGTAGTCGGTTTTGGGGCTTTCGGAAAACACATCAAAAATGTTTTACCTATCTTTGCAGGCATTCTTTTCGTTGGCTTCTTTACGTCTATTGAGCTGCACTCAACAACTTTCTTATTGACCGCATTATTCGGCACTACTTTAGCACCCGTAAGTGGATACTATGGAGTTATTGCTGGATTATTTGCAGGCGGTCTGCATATGGCAATGTCTGCAAACATCACTTATTTACATGCGGGTATGAACTTGTATAATAATGGGTTCTCAGGCGGTTTTATTGCGTCTATTTTAGTCCCTTTATTAGAAGTTTTGCACTTTCATAAAAAAGAACGTCAAAATAAAAAAATCGTTGAACCACTTATTGACACCGAGCATACGGAAGATTTAGATACTATTGATAACCCAACAGTTACAGACAACAACGAAAAAGAACGATCTCACGATTAAGTGAGGTCGTTCTTTTTATTGGATGGTTATTGGATTTCGATTTTTTTACCAGGCTCTTGTTTCATTTCTTTTTTAGGCAATTGGACTGTTAAAACTCCGTTATCGAATTTAGCAGTGATGTTTGCCTCATCTACATCTCTTAAAATAAATTGGCGTTTATAGGACCGGACTGAACGCTCTCTTCGGATGTAGTTGCCTTCTTTATCCGTTTCGTCTTTGCCTTCTTCTCTATGAGATCCGATAGACAGCACGTTATCTTGATAATCTAATTGAATATCTTCTTTAGTTAATCCCGGCATATCCGCTTCTAAAGTATACTCTGTATCCGTTTCTTTGATATCTACGTCAAATGAAGAAGCCGCTGAAAATAAATTGTCAAAAGAATCACCAAAAAAATTACGGTTGAGGTTCATGAAATCACGTCTAGATGGAAATAAACTATTCATAATAAACTCCTTCTTTCTTTTGATTTGACTCTTGTAGCGCTCTTTCTTTACTACACATATATTATAATTATTTTTAGCACTCTAGTCAATACAGTGCTAAATTTTTTTTTAGCAAAATAACAATAACCTTATTATTTTAAGAACGTTTTCATTTTTGCTATACTTTATTTATTAAACAGGAGAGGTGAAAAATATGTCAAATAATGATTCAACACAAAATGAAAAAGCTCGTTCAGTGCTAAAAGGTATTTTAGAAGACACAGATGTCGTTATGCTGACTACGATTTCAGAAGATGGCAATATTGTATCTCGTCCCATGCAAACCCAAGAAGTAGAATTTGATGAAGACTTATGGTTCATCACTCGTAAAGATACAACTAAATACAAAGAAATTTCTGCCAATCCAAATGTTAATGTGACAGTCGTAGGAGATTCATACGCTTCGATCAGCGGTAAAGCCGTATTTGTAGATGATATAGAACGTAAAAAAGAATTTTGGAACAAAATTTACGAAAAAATGTTTGACGTCAGCTATGATGATCCAATGTTGATTTTAATCAAAGTTGAAGCAGATAAAGCTGAATATTGGGAAACAGGAAATACAACTAAATCTGTTGCCAACTTCTTTAAAAAAGCTGTTGGAAATAAAGATTCTGTTAAACCAGGAGAAAATTCGAACGAAACCGTTGACTTATAATCAACTTAAAAAGACAAAAAGAAATGAATCGGAGAATTTAATCCGATTCATTTCTTTTTGCACTTCTTTGTTCTATTGAACAGTTAATTCATATACGGAAATTTCTCTTTGTTCGTTCTTATCCGCAAGCGAGAAAGAAAGTTGATCGTCTTTATCTTCTGAAAAGTAGCGTAATGTAAACACTTCTTCACCATCATTCACAAATAATTCAATCAGAGAGCTTTCTAGGAATAAACGCATGTTTTTTAGTTCCTTTTTCAATTGAACTTCTCTTTTCTCACGCTCATTCGTTAACCAATTGATCCGACTGACCGTTACGTTTCTTGTATTTTGATCATAGTTGATTTCTACATTGTTTCGAATCTCCATTGAAAAGTTTTTCGGCTCTTCATTCCAGTCAATGAGTACTTCTTTTTGGAATGAAGCAAGATTTACCAATGAATCATCAGTATCCAACTCTGTTGGAGGACCATTTCTTAATGCTTTCAACTCTTCTACTGGTTGTTGTTTCAATACTCCATTTTGGTAAGTTAATTCCCTCGGAATAGACAATGCGTGCACCCATCCATCTTTTATTGTTGGAACAGCAGCTTCCACTTCTGGATCCATTACCCCTACCCAACCAAAAGAAATGACACGATTTTTTTGATCGGTAAAGCTTTGCGGAGCATAGAATTCAAACCCTCTATCCATCTCAACAAACTCTTCATTCTCAGGAACAAATTGCCCAGTTGCTGTTAACTGTCCAGTCAGGTAACCCGTTTGATAAATGTTTTGAAATTTAATACCTTCTGCCTCTAGTCCTTGTGGAGAAAAGACAAACAAGTCTTTCTCTTTAAA
Organism: Desemzia sp. AGC72; assembly: GCF_057334175.1. NCBI lineage: Bacteria > Bacillati > Bacillota > Bacilli > Lactobacillales > Carnobacteriaceae > Desemzia > Desemzia sp. AGC72. The sequence continues at coordinate 59,819 of NZ_JBHFIG010000020.1, read as the reverse complement.
TTGTAAGACATCAGGACATTCCCACATGTACCCTAGTGAAACTTTATTTTCCAACAACGAACCTTTAAATGTCCAGTCTAAGAGATTTTCCGAAGTATAAAGTATAGCATCTCCTGTCAGGTCTTCTCTTTGAGCTCCCAAAACCATATACCACAGACCATTCTCACCTTGCCAGACTTTAGGATCTCGAACATGTCTTGTATAACCTTTAGGGTGTTCAAATAACGGGCCTTTCTTTTCAAAGTGGAACCCATCTTGCGAAACGGCCAGACATTGATAACTTTCTCGACTATCATCTACTCCTCGCACATTTCCGGTATAAAACAGATACAACGTATCATCTTTTGTTACCGCGCTTCCCGAATAGACTCCATCTTTATCATACCAGTCAACTGGTTCTAGAGCTGCTTCATGATACTCCCAATTAACCAAATCTGTAGAGGTTACATGTCCCCAGCTTTTGGACTGGTGAACCGTACCGTGTTGATTCCATTGGAAAAACACATGGTAAATACCCTTGTATTGAATAAGCCCGTTAGGATCATTCAACAAACCTTGCGGCGGTACTATATGATAGGATAATTGATGCTTTTTCGTTTCTGACTGACTCGACAAGTGATTTCTTCCTTTCATTCGTTAATCCTTTGCAATATCTTTATCTGAGAACCCAAACATATATGTTAAAACAAAAGCTACTGCGATTGCAACGGCATTAACAACGATATACCAGATAATTTGTTCATTTAAATACAGCAATGTTCCTGGAATAACTGTTACAGACATACCTGATCCTTCTAAGTTCAATAGGTCTGCTAGCATTCCCCCTACACCACCACCTACTAAACCGAATAAAAATGGTTTAACATAGCGTAAGTTTACTCCAAAAATAGCAGGTTCTGTTATTCCCAAGAAAGCTGATAGAGTTGATGGGAAAGCTAAAGCTTTTAATTTTTTCGATTTTGTTTTCATACCAACTGCCAATGTAGCTCCACCTTGAGCAGCAACACTAGATGTGATGATTGCGTTATAAGGGTTTACTCCTGTATTAGCTAGTAATTGTACTTCTAAGAAGTTGAAAATGTGATGTACCCCTGTTACAACAATCAACTGATTCAATCCACCAATCACTAATCCTGCAATACCAAACGGCAATTGCAATAACCAGATTGTAGCATCTAATACAACTGTTTCTAATGAGTGGAATACAGGTCCGATAACAAATAATGACAAGATACTCATCACCAATAGTGTTGCAAATGGTGTAACTAATAAATCTAAATATTCTGGAACACGTTTACGAATGATACGCTCAAATTTAGCTCCAATGAATCCTGCAATAAATGCCGGTAATACTGTTCCTTGATACCCAACTACTGGAATAAATCCAAACATAGTGATAGGATCAGCAGTCCCTGCAGCAACTTCATATGCATTAGGAAGTGCCGGGTTGACCAACATCAGTCCTAAAACAATTCCGATAACAGGTGAACCACCAAAGACTTTAAATGAAGACCATGCTACTAAAGCTGGTAAAAATGCAAAAGCTGTATCCGTTAACACTTGAGTGTATAATAAGAAATTAGCGCTGATATCTTCTGGAACTAAACCAAATACTGCTAGGACCTGTTCTTGCGTCAATAAACCACGCAGTCCCATGAATAACCCTGTTGCTACTAAAACTGGAATAATGGGAACAAATACATCTCCGAAAGTCCGAACAGCTCTTTGGAAACCATTCTTTCCTTCATTTTTTTGTTCTTTTGTTTCTTGTGACGACTGTTCAGAAATCCCTAAATTCGTGACTTCTTCATAGATTTTATTGACTGTACCCGTACCGAAGATGATTTGATATTGTCCAGAATTGAAAAATGCGCCTTTTGCCTTTTCAATATTTTCCACTTCTTCTTCGTTGATTTTATCTTTGTCGTGTACAATAACTCTCAACCTTGTTGCACAGTGAGTGACCGACTGGATATTTTCTTTACCGCCTAATGCTTTTATTACATCTGAAGCTATTTCTTTATTCGTTGCCATTTTTTTCCCTCCTAAGTTTTTGAGATTGGAACCGGTTCTATTTGAATAGAATGATATCGGTTTCAAAAGGGAATGTCAAGTAAATTACTCAACTTTTTTCACATTTAAAACCGTAGACTCTCTTTTCAATAAATAATTTGGTATTAAGGTGTTTTCTCCTATTGTTTCTCCTTTGATAAGCTGGAACATTTTTTTTACTGCTGTTTCCCCTAACTCTTTATAACCATACTTGACGGTAGTAATAGAAGGTGAAACAATAGACGTTACTTCATATCCACCGAATCCTGATAATGAAAAATCATCTGGAACTCTTAACTGCAATGTATGTGCTGCTTTTAAAACAGCCATCGCAATATTGTCTGTTGCACACAAGATATACGTAGCGTTTGTTTTCGGTAAGATCTCCAAAGCTATTTCGTAAGCTTTTGTAAATGAAAAACTTGTCTCGATGATTTCGACATTGACGTCTTTTTCTTCATTCAAAGCCGTTAGTACGCCATTTGCTCTTAGTTGCCCTACTGCAATATCTTCTTTAAAGACCGAAAAATATAAAAAGTTTTTGTGTCCTAAACTACCCGCATGTCTTCCCATTGCGTATCCTGCTTCAAATTCTTGATGCCCTATTGAATTCAGTCCTTCAGCTTGTTGACCCAATAGTAAAACTGGTACATCAATTTCCGAGATTACTTTCTTATGCTCTTTTGTAATTACTGTAGCCATTAAGATAATACCGGCTACTTTTTGTTTAGCCAGTGTATAAATATTTTCGATTTCTCTTTCGCTACTCTGATCGGTGTTAGTGATCAATAATTGATAGCCTTTTTCTCTCAAAGTTCTGTCCACACTGCTCAAAACTTCGTTGGCAGAATAAGAGTCTAACCTAGGTACAATAATTCCAACCATTTTAGTGTTCTTTGCTTTTAAACTCTGTGCGAATGTATTTGGCGAATAACCTGTTTCATTAACTATTTTATCTATTTTATCTCTCGTCTTTTGGCTTACTGATCCTCCGTTTAAATATCGAGATACTGTACTTTTTGCTACTCCCGCTTTTTGAGCAATATCATTAATGGTTACCATTTTTTCACACCTTACCTTAGTTCTCTTGTTAGAAGGGTATTTTCATCGCCAATATTACCATAGATTTTAAGGAATAGGTATTTTGATTTTTTGAAATAAGACTTAAAACTTGAAATTCATGTATAATGTAATGTAAAAGCTGGTATAAAGGAGAATGAGAAATAATGGATGGAAAAAAACGTAGCAACATACAAATTGGTGCTGAAGTAGATATTGTATTAAAGAAAGACCAACGTACAGGCAAATTAACTCGCGGGCATGTCAAACGCATATTGACCAATAGTCAGAATCATCCTCATGGCATCAAAGTCATGCTTCAAGAAGGAGATCAAGTTGGTCGTGTACAACACGTAATTGAATCCAATTAACTTTATATCAGTAAGACAAGATTTGAGGTGCAGAAAATGAATAACTTTAATAAACACGCTTCGATTAGTGAAAAAGCTACCTTTAGTATGGGGTGTTTTTGGGGACCGGATACTTTGTTCGGAAGTCTTCCAGGAGTGATTCAAACAGAAGTGGGATATGCGGGCGGAACCACCGAACAGCCTACATATCGCGCCATCGGTGATTATTCTGAAACAATAGATATCCTATTTGATCCAGACTTGGTTTCTTATGAAGACTTAGTTCGATTGTTCTGGGAAAATCATGACGCCACGAAAGACCGTTTTTACAAAGAAAGACAATACATTTCCATTCTATTTTACCGTAACGAAAAACAACTTTCCGTTGCTCAAAAAGTCAAAGCTGAAGTAGAAAAAAGAGATGGAAAAGAACTTCAAACGGAATTACAAGAATACGATATGTTTTATCCGGCCGAAGATCATCATCAAAAATATTTTTTACGGCGATTCAAAAAAGCTCGCGGAGCTGTTCGAGAATTGTTTCCGGATGAAAAATCGTTCCTCCACTCTACTATCGCTGCTCGCTTGAATGGTTTTGTCAGAGAGCCCGCCAGTTTATCGGATATCAAGCAAGAAATAACCGACTGGGGTTTAGAACCTGCTCAACTGGAGTTATTGTTACAGACCATCAATAATCTCCGTTGGTAATGAAATGAAGAATGAATGTGCAAAAGGAGACTCATATGGATCACTCATATCTATCAAAATTTTACACTAAAAGCCGAGTCGAGAGAATCGACGCCTTAGAAAAAGCCGGTATCTTATCTGCAAACGATAAGGAGATGCTGATTACTGGTTTGCATTTGACCGATGACATGGCGGATAATATGATCGAAAACCAATTATCTGCTTACGAACTGCCTTATGGAGCAGCATTGAATTTCTTGATTGATGGAAAAGATTATGCTGTTCCTATGGCAATAGAAGAACCTTCTGTGATTGCGGCTGCAAGTTCAGCTGCAAAAATCGTCAAACAAGCAGGCGGATTTCAAACTGCTGTCACTGACCGAGTCATGATTGGTCAAATAGCTGTCAAAAATCCTCCTAACGCTGCTACAATGATGCAAAAGTTGCATCAACACGAACACGCTATTTTACAAAAAGCTAATGAAGCACATCCTTCTATTGTCAAACGCGGAGGCGGCGCCATTCGACTAGATGTCCGTCATATTGAAGCTGACCCAGTTGAAAAAATGCCAGAATTTTTGATTCTTCATGTGCATGTTAAAACATTGGAAGCCATGGGCGCCAACATTTTGAACACTATGATGGAAGGTATTTTGCCGTATGTGGAAGAATTGATCCAAGCTCCTGCCTTAATGGGAATTTTGTCTAATTACGCTACAGAATGTTTGGCTACTGCGACTTGTCGTATTCCCGCTAGATTATTGCATAAAGGAGATTTCAGCGGTGAAGAAGTTCGTGATCGCATTATCGATGCTTATCAATTCGCTTATGTAGATCCGTATCGAGCAGTGACTCATAACAAAGGCATCATGAATGGAATCGACAGCGTCGTTATGGCTTCTGGAAACGATTGGCGTGCTGTCTCAGCTGGGATTCATGCTTATGCGTCGAAAAGTGGTCAATATCGCTCGTTGTCTACTTGGGAGAAAGCAGATAACGGCGATTTACTTGGCAGTTTAACCATACCTTTACCCGTTGGTGCAGTTGGAGGCTCTATCTCATTCCATCCTGCAGCAAAAATGACCAAAACTATTTTACATTATGAGAATGCAGCTGAACTGGAAGCAATCATTGTATCCGTTGGTTTGGCTCAGAACCTCGCAGCCATTAAAGCTCTTGTGACAGAAGGTATCCAAAAAGGCCACATGGGCTTGCAGTCTCGTTCTTTAGCTATCAGCGCAGGTGCAGTTGGTGAAGAAATCGATTGGTTGTCCGACCAACTGAAGCAAGCTGACAATATGAATTTAGCGACTGCTGAAAAACTTCTGGAAAAGTACAGACAATAGATAAAACAGGAGGCTTCATACATGGATGATCATAGAGTCGAAATAGATATTGCGTATAATGATTATTTTATGGAAGTGTACACTATTGATTGTCGAGAATTACAGGTCCTTATCCCAATCTTGAAAGATGATGAAAGAGATAGTTTTACTATTGGGGATAAAGTCCTTTTTAAAAAAGATTTAAATTCAGTATCTATCGTTGACCACGGTCTCGGGTTCATTTACATGGATGTTATGTAAGATAAATGCAAGAAAGGCTATCTCACTTTTGTAGTGAGATAGCCTTTCTCTATTGATTATCTATTTTTATTTACATATATTCTCTTATGTTCTTCAATTCCAGCCACGCAAATCATTGCTGGGTCATTTTCGATAGTTAATTGAAGATTTGAACCATCAACTGGTAAGACTTCGCTGAATATTTCTTCGTATTCTTCGATAGAGACTTCTTCTCTTTCTGCGAATAATTTCTCGTGCTCAGCCTCAGCTAATGCTTCTTTGTATTCTGGCTGAAGTGTTCCAGTGAAAAACTCTCCCACTGCTCCAGAACCGTAGCTGAACAATCCTATTCTATCGCCTGGTTTTAACGTTTCATCCTGTTCCAACAACGATATTAAGCTTAAATATAACGACCCAGTGTAAATGTTCCCTACTGTTTTATTATACAACGTACTGTTTTTATAATGTCTGGTTAATCGCTCTTCATCTTCTGAAGTTCCTTCCACAAAGATTTCACGCATAGCTTTCATTCCCATTTTTGTATAGGGCAAATGGAAGCACATAGCTTCGAAATCCTTTATAGATAAATTGGTTTGTGCTTTGAATTGCTCCCATGTATTTAAGAAAAAGGAGATGTATTGTTCATTTGAGAACTTTCCATCTACATAAGCCGTATCCGAATAAGTCGGTCTCCAAAAATCCATAACATCATTGGTTAAATAGGCACTTTGATCTCCTAAACTTAAAATACGCGGATCAGCACTGATGACCATCGCTACAGCGCCAGCTCCTTGAGTAACTTCTCCTGGAGTATTCAATCCATATCTGGAAATATCAGATCCCAAGACCAAGACTCGGCTTTCTGGATGCAAAGCAATGTGTCCTTTAGCTAATTGGATCCCGGCAGTTGCTCCATAACAGGCTTGTTTGATTTCAATAGAACGAGCACGCGATTGTATGCCCAATAAGTCATGAACATAAACTGCAGCTGCTTTAGAGCTGTCTATTCCTGATTCTGTTCCAAAAACTACTAAATCGATTTTTTCCAAATCTTCTTCATCTAATATTCTCAGTGCTGCATTAGCTGCTAACGTCACTGCATCTTGAGTTACAGGAGAGACAGCCATCTTTTCTTGTCCAATACCAATTGTGTATTTTGCTGGATCCACTCCTCTAGCTTCAGCTAGCTTAACCATATCAATAAATGTATGAGGTGTGTAAAAACCAATTTTATCTATCCCTATATTCAAGTTGATTTCTCCTTTATTCGTCATGTCATATCAATTTCCGTACTTTAAATCCATTTCAACCATAAATCATCTTAAATAAAAACACAACTGACAGCCTATAAACTTAATAATAACTTTAATTTTTAGCAAGAAAGCATTTTTAACAAAAACTTATACAGTATCTTATCGAATTTATCGTAGAATAGAATTAATCATAACTTATTTTCAAGTATTAAGGAAAGATAAATACGTAGATATGGAGGAAATCAATCATGGAAGAAGTTGTTATCGTGAGTACAGTACGCACTCCCATTGGTTCTTTAGGAGGCGTTTATAAAAATACATCTGCAGTAGAATTAGGCACTATAGCTGCTACTGAGGTATTAAATCGTTCACTTATCCAACCAGAAGAAGTCGATACAGTTATCTTTGGGAATGTCCTTCAAGCCGGCTTAGGACAAAATCCAGCTCGTCAAATTTCCATCCATACAGGAATCCCCAATACTGTTCCTGCTATGACGATCAATGAGGTCTGCGGATCAGGTCTAAAATCTGTTATCCTTGCCAGCCAAGCTATTCAAGTTGGGGATGCAAAAGTCGTTTTAGCCGGTGGAACAGAAAACATGTCTCAAGCACCTTATTTATTAAAAGATCAACGATTTGGCAGTAAAATGGGCGATATCCAAGCTGTAGACAGCTTAGTTCATGATGGTTTAACAGATGCTTTTAATCATCATCACATGGGAGTAACCGCTGAAAATGTGGCCGAAAGATATCATGTGAGTCGAGAAGAACAAGATGAATTTGCTTTTCACTCTCAAATGAAAGCAGCAACAGCTCAAGAAAACGGCCTATTTGACGAAGAAATCGTACCTGTCACTATTCAGGTTAAACGTCAATCTCAAGTAGTGACTCAAGATGAATACATTCGAAAAGAAACTACCATCGAAAAATTACAAAAACTGCGCCCAGCTTTTAAACCTAACGGCTCTGTAACTGCTGGGAATGCTTCCGGAATCAACGATGGAGCAGCAGCAGTCCTATTAATGTCTAAAAGCGAAGCTGAAAAACGTCAAATTCCTTATTTAGCAACTATCAAAGGTTACGCAGAAGTAGGCAGCGATCCTGAAATCATGGGTTATGCTCCATACGGTGCAGTACAAAAAGTATTTGAAAAAACGAACTTCACCAAAGATGACATTGATCTTTTTGAATTCAACGAAGCTTTTGCATCCCAAAGTATTGCCTTAGTTCGAGACTTAGAATTACCTGTTGAAAAAGTAAACATCAACGGCGGCGCAATTGCTCTAGGTCACCCAATAGGAGCATCAGGCTCCCGCATCCTAGTCACTCTATTGCACGCAATGAAGAAAAATCAAAAAAAACGAGGCCTAGCCACCCTATGCGTAGGCGGAGGAATAGGCATCGCAATGATTATTGAGAGCGTGGAGTAAAGCGTTTAGCCTCCCGTAGGTTTCATCGCCTTCTTTTTAGTTGGGTGATTTTCTCAACAAATAAAGAAGGTGTGAAAACATAGGGAGGCTGCTTTACGCAACGCGTTTAAAAAGAGCGAACGGAACAAACTGTTTAGGCTTTCGTGAGGTTCATTTCCCCCCTTTAATCGAGCGGTTTTTCCCGATAAAAGAGGAGAATGAAACTACAGAAAACTTAGTTTGTACAACTCGTCTAGAGAGCGTGGAGTAAAGCGTTTAGACCAATAAACAGAGCAAAACTGCTACAGCATTTAACTTGGAGCAGGAGCCAACTTCTTACACCTTATATTAATTTTTCGGCTGAATCATATTAATAGACATTCCCTACAATCCTTGTTATTTTAATAGTGATTCAACTATGTTAAATCATAAGGAGGGATACAGGATGAAAGCTCTAGACAGTGTTGCATTAGCTCTTCTGATTGTTGGTGGTTTGAACTGGCTCTTAGTTGGTCTCTTTGAATTTGATTTAGTTGCCACTCTTTTTGGCGGACAAGATGCACTTTTATCTAAGATTGTTTACATTATCGTTGGTCTATGTGCAATCTATTGCCTTAAATTCTTTGGACTACTTTCAAGAAACGACAACAGACATTAGTCCGTAGAATAGTCAAACAAAAAAAGCATGAGACATTTCTGTCTCATGCTTTTTCTACGTTCTTTAATGAAATTACATCATGCCCATGCTTGGATCCATCCCTGGGCCAGCTGGAGCAGCTGGTTCTGGATGAGTTGCGACTACGGCTTCTGTAGTCAATAACAATGCAGCAACACTTGCAGCATTTTGAAGAGCTGAGCGAGTAACTTTAGTTGGGTCTGTGATTCCAGCCTCAATCATGTTTACCCATTCATCTGTTGCAGCGTTGTATCCAACACCTGGTTCAGCAGTTTTCATTTTTTCAACAATTACTGATCCTTCAAGACCAGCGTTTGCAGCGATCTGACGAATTGGTTCTTCTAAAGCACGCACCACGATTTTCACACCTGTAGCAACGTCTCCAGTAGCTTCGATTTCTGCTACTTTGCTTTGAACGTTGATGTATGCAGTACCACCACCTGCAATAATTCCTTCTTCAACAGCTGCACGAGCAGCATTCAAAGCATCTTCAATACGTAATTTACGCTCTTTCAACTCAGTTTCTGTAGCAGCACCAACACGGATTACTGCAACTCCACCAGCTAATTTAGCAATACGTTCTTGTAATTTTTCTTTGTCAAACTCTGAAGTTGTTTCTTCAGCTTGTGCTCTCAATAAAGCAACACGTTGACTGATTGTTTCAGTTGACCCAGCACCTTCAACAATAGTGGTTGTGTCTTTAGTGATAGCTACTTTGCTTGCGTGACCTAATTGGTCAACTGTAGTATCTTTCAATTCAAATCCTAGATCTTCTGTAATCACTGTACCGCCAGTTAAGATAGCAATATCTTCTAACATAGCTTTACGACGATCTCCGAATCCAGGAGCTTTTACTGCCGCTACATTAAACGTACCGCGTAATTTGTTCAAGACTAGAGTTGGCAATGCTTCACCATCTACGTCTTCAGCAATAATCAATAATGGACGACCTTGTTGCAAGATTTGTTCCAATAATGGAAGAATATCTTGGATATTAGAGATTTTTTTGTCTGTGATCAAGATGTATGGATTTTCTAAGTTAGCTTCCATTTTATCATTGTCAGTTACCATATATTGTGACAAGTATCCACGATCAAATTGCATACCTTCCACAACATCTAGTTCAGTCTCAATACCTTTAGATTCTTCGATAGTGATAACTCCGTCGTTACCCACTTTTTCCATTGCATCTGCTAATAATTTACCGATTTCTGCATCTCCAGAAGAAATCGCAGCAATTTGTGAAATAGATTCTTTTGTTTCTACTTTACGAGAATTTGCCAGTAATTCTTTAACGGCTACTTTAGTTGCCAATTCTATACCAGTACGAATACCCACGGGGTTAGCTCCAGCCGTAACGTTTTTTAATCCTTCACGAACGATCGCTTGAGTTAAAACAGTTGCTGTAGTAGTACCGTCACCCGCTGTATCGTTAGTTTTTGAAGCTACTTCAGAAACTAATTGGGCTCCCATGTTTTCAAAACGGTCTTCTAATTCGATTTCTTTGGCGATTGTTACTCCATCGTTTGTGATCAACGGTGAACCGTAAGATTTGTCTAAGACAACGTTTCTTCCTTTAGGTCCAAGTGTTACTTTAACTGTATCTGCTAATTTATCTACCCCGCGCAACAATGCTGCACGTGCGTCTTCAGAAAATTTAATATCTTTAGCCATTATTCCTTCACCTCATCAGATTGATTTTTTTATCGTGTAAATGTCTTTATGATTAGTCTACGATTGCGATAATGTCGCTCTCTTTGATCACTAAATATTCTGTACCATCATACTTTACTTCTGATCCAGCATATTTTTCGAAAAATACTGTATCCCCAACAGCTACAGAAAGCTCAGCTTTGGTTCCATTATCCAGTACTCGGCCAGCTCCAACAGCAACTACTGTTCCAGTTTGTGGTTTTTCTTTTGCTGTTCCAGCTAAAACGATTCCACTAGCTGTTGTTTCTTCCTCTTTTTTCACTTCAATGATGACACGATCTCCTAAAGGTCTTAACACGTAAATCCCTCCAATTGTAGTTTCGATTGTTTAGCACTCTATCTCAAAGAGTGCTAACTCACTTCTTCATCATAACAAACTATCTAAATTTTGCAAGTATTTTTTCTTTTGAAAAGACATTTCTGTCATAAATCATAATATTCCTGCAAAAGGAGTCAAAAAGTCCTTTAGAGTCATTATTCTTGTGTTATACTATTTATTGATCAACTTTTACCAGCTAAAAGTAAACAGTAAAATTATGCAGCAGAAATAAGAGATGACGTATATTATAGTGTCTTACATCTCAACTCTCCTGTAAATAACTAGATTAAAGAAGGTTTTTATTATGAACAAATTAGTGAAATCTCCTTATGCCAAGATCATTCTTATTTATGTTCTCGCCCAACTTTTACCTGTATTTTTAATCTTTTTTATACCCCAGAACCTAATTTTAGATGTATCGATTTACAGCCAAATCATTGCTTTTATTGTTGGTGCTATAGCAATGTTCGTTGTCAATCATCGCTATAAGTTTAATAACAGCTTAGAAAATACTCCGAGCGCTTCAAAAAGGAACATTATTTTATGGGGAATCGCTGGTATGTTTTTAGCTTACATGGGGCAATACTTAGCGATTTTCATTGAAACTTTCTTACTGAATATCCCTATTGGATCTCAAAATACTGCCGGATTAGTTGAAGTTGTCAATAAGTACCCTATTTTCCTACTTTTAATAGCCATTTTTGGACCGATTATGGAAGAATTTGTCTTTAGAAAAGCTATATTCGGTTACTTATTTGATCTTACAGGAGGAATTGGCGCAGCTGTCATCAGCTCATTGATTTTTGCTTTTATTCACTTTGACGGTCATTACTTACTGTATTCAGTAATGGGATTTGTTTTTTGTTATTTATACTGGAAAACAAAATCAATCGCTGCACCAATCATCGCACATGCTTTAATGAACGCTACCGTTACCGTAGCTAACTTGTTACTTTATTAAGGGTATTTTAGAAAGGAACTTTTGATTTTAATGAAAAAAAGTGATTTTATGTTCCAAATCATATTCAACTACATCCTCGCAGCTGTTTTCACTTGGTTCGCAGTTGATTATGTTGGGGAATTCGGATGGGGATTCTTCTCCATAATATTTGTTTTATTTGCAACCAGAGATTTCGTGCGAGCAACTCGTATTCTTCAAATTTATTTGAAATTAAAAAAAGGCAACAAACCTTAATCAGGTTTGTTGCTTTTTGTTTAGTCTAAAGGTAATAAGCTGTCTTTATCATCTGTTTCAGTTTTGTAATGATCAATGAAGTAAATCAGTGTTTGTAACTCATTTGCTAGATCCACATTTTGTACGCGTACATGATCAGGTACTGAGATACGGATAGGTGTAAAATTCAATATTCCTTTAACTTCAGCTTCGACTAAGTTGTTTGCCGCTTCTTGTGCTGCTGAAGTCGGAACCGTCAACATCACTACATCGATCTGCTGCATTTTCAATTGTTGGACCATGTCTTCCATAGGATACACCGGAACTCCAGATTGAATCGTACCAACAATTTCTTTATTGATATCAAAAGCCGCACTGATCCGCATATTATTATTTTGGTGAAAATTGTAGTTTAATAAAGCGTGTCCTAAATTCCCTACACCGATCAATGCTACGTTTGTTAAACGATCTTGCTTCAATGTTTTACTAAAGAAGTGCATCAGATCTTCTACATCATAACCATATCCTCTTTTTCCTAGAGCACCAAAATAAGAAAAATCACGACGAATAGTCGCACTATCTACTTTAACAGCTTCACTTAATTCCGTTGAAGAAACGCGGTCTTTCCCATCTTCGTGTAAATATCTTAAATATCTATAATAAATAGGCAACCTTTTCGCCGTAGCTTTAGGTATTTTATTTGTTGAATTCATTATTCAGTCCACTCACTTTCTAAGATTTAAAAATTCACAATATTCAGAAACAAATTATCCTTTTCACAAATTTCGGAGTTTCACATAATAAGATTATAACATCTTTTCGTTAAAATACTAGACTTTTTAAGCATCTTAAATGACTAATTTTACTGTTCTTATTTTTTGTGCCGACAAAATTCACAAGCATCCTTGTGAATTCAACATTCACAAGACATTGAAATTTAAAATTAAATAGTCAAAAAATATCTTTTTAAATCATAATTGATTACCTTTTACCCCCTCCACACCTCTCCCCCTTAGAGAAAGAATATGCTAAACTAAGGATAGAGATAAGAAATGAGGACTACAAAATGATTCTATTACAAGCCCAACATGTAGCTCGTTATTTTGGAGCAGATGTGTTATTTGAAAATATTTATTTAGAAATACAAGACCACTCACGCGTTGCCCTCGTTGGAAGGAATGGAGCGGGAAAATCAACTTTATTGAAAATGATTGCGGATATTGAGCAGCCGGATGCCGGAAAAATATCAAAAGGCAAGCAAGTAACCATTGGGTATTTAGCTCAAAATACCGGCTTAGATTCTGCTCAGTCCATTTGGGATGAAATGCTGGAAGTTTTCGAAAGCGTAATTCAGTTAGAGAAAAAGATGCGCCATGTTGAGCAACTTTTAGGTGATGCCGATTTATTGGCGGATGAAGAACGCTATCAAGAGACGCTGAAACAATATGACCAAATGCAACATGATTTCAAAGAACAAAACGGATATGGGTATGAAGCCGAGATCCGTTCTGTCTTACATGGTTTCCGTTTTTTTGAAGCTGACTATACCAAGTCCATCAATCAACTTTCCGGAGGTCAAAAAACGCGATTGGCCTTAGCCAAACTATTGCTGCAGAAAAAAGATTTGTTGATTTTAGATGAGCCGACCAACCATTTAGATATCGAAACATTAAACTGGCTGGAGAATTATTTACAGACTTATACTGGCGCCCTTTTGATCGTTTCTCATGACCGTTATTTTTTGGATAAAGTCGTCAATGAAGTGTACGATCTGAGTCGCCAAAAAATCACTCATTACAAAGGAAACTACAGTAAGTTTCTAGATTTGAAAGCTGCTCAATTAGAAAAAGAATGGAAAGAATTTGAGAAACAACAAAAAGAGATCGCTAAATTAGAGGATTTTGTCAATCGTAACTTAGTCAGAGCTTCTACTACTAAACGAGCTCAAAGTCGCCGTAAGCAGTTAGAAAAGATTGACCGTCTAGATAAACCTCAAGGTGACGAAAAGTCAGCTACGTTCAGATTCCAACCTTCTATTGAGAGCGGAAATGTTGTCATGACAGTCGAAAATGGGGCAATTGGATATGAAGACACTATCTTATCCGAACCGATCAATTTGGACGTTCGCAAATATGATTCTATTGCCTTAGTCGGACCAAATGGAGTAGGAAAATCAACTCTTTTGAAATCATTATTGAACGAGTTACCCTTGATTAAAGGTGAAACTAAATTTGGCACGAATGTCGAAGTGGGTTATTATGACCAAGAGCAAGCTGAACTGCATTCTACCAAATCTGTTTTAGCCGAACTGTGGGATGAACACCCAACAACTCCTGAAAAAGATATCCGCTCTATTTTGGGAAGCTTTTTATTCTCTGGAGAAGATGTGGAAAAATCCGTTTCTTCTTTAAGCGGGGGAGAGAAAGCTCGATTGGCTTTAGCTAAGTTGTCTATGGAAAAAGATAATTTTTTGATTCTTGATGAGCCTACAAACCATTTAGACATTGATAGTAAAGAAGTTTTAGAAAATGCGCTGATTGATTTTGATGGAACTCTCTTGTTTGTTTCCCATGACCGCTACTTTATCAACCGGATAGCCACTAAGGTCATTGAACTTTCTCCAGAAGGCAGTACTGTTTATTTAGGCGATTACGATTATTATTTGGAGAAAAAAGCTGAACAAGAGGAATTGAAGCGATTAGCCCAAGAAGATGCTCAAGCTAAACAACCCTTCCAAAATGAAGAAGTTAGTTTAAATAAGCCTTCAGAAAACCGAGTGATCAATAAAGAAAATCAAAAAATGATCCGTCAGTTGACACGTAGGATAGAAGGCATTGAAAATGAAACTGCTGAATTGGAACAGGCAATTGAAGAATTGGAATCTGAACTTACCAAACCGGATGTTTATGAAGACCATATGAAAGTTCAAGAGATAAATGATCGATTGCAACTCCTAACTGATCAATATGAAGAACTGATGGAAGAATGGGAATCCAATACTCTCGAACTAGAAAATCTGTAGTTGATCCTCTTGCTTTCTTTGATATAAAATCACGATAAAAAGCCGCTCCTATTTTCGAATAGGAGCGGCTTTTTTTATATGTTATGGTGCCGTTACTTCATCTGGATTGATCGGAATATCGATCTCTCCTTTGATGATTTGCTTTTTGTACTCTTCCATTGCTGTCCATACATCTTCACTTAATTGTCCTCTTGTCATATAAACAGCTTCTTCTTTCAGTCCTAATTTAGTGATTTCTCCGCCAGGAAAATCTCCTTGCATCGTTTGATTAGCGACAGATTTGATTGCTTGCCCTAATCCTTTAATACTTGAAGTTAATGTCAAATTTCCATCATTGTATTTACCTTCTTCTGTTTGGTCGCGATCGCTGCCGATGACCCATATTTTCTTGTCTGGTTCAACATTCATACGATCTCGAGCTTCAGAGAACACACCATTCCCAGCATCCCCAGCCCCTTGATAAACAATATCAACTCCATTAGAGTACATTCCCGCAGCGATTTGTCTCGCTTTTGAAGTGTCAGAAAAAGACTCAACATATTCTACTATGACTTCAACATCTGGATTTGCAGTGTAAGCTCCCATTAAGAACCCGGCTTCAAACCGATCTAACACTTCGCTTTGCTGTCCAGCGACAAATCCGATTTTTCCAGTTTCAGTGGATAAAGCTGCCGCAACACCTGCTAAAAAGGCATTTTCTTGGTCTTTAAAAAGAACAGAAGCTACATTGTCACTTCCTTCAATACTATCATCAATGATTACAAATTGTTGTTCTGGATTATCACCGGAAATTTCCATCATTGATTGTTTCAGCTTGAAACCAACACCGAAAACAATATCAAAATCATTCATGATGGCCTGATTTAAGTTAGGTATGTATTCTGAATCTCCATCAGAGGCAATATAAGTGTAGTTTTCTCCTTCAACTCCGCCATGTTCTTTTCCCCACTCGACCATTCCTTCCCAAGCAGCTTGGTTAAATGATCCATCATCTACACCACCATTATCTGTAACCATCACTACAGAATAATCGTTCGTCTTTTCAGATTTGCTTGAAGAGTTGTCAGTTGCTTCGGTTTTAGCTCCACAAGCCGCAAGTACTAATCCAGTCACCAAACTTAACGATATTAATCCTTTGATTCTTGATTTCTCCACTGTCCTATTCCTCCATGTCGAATAATATATTGGTTTCTTTAATAGTTTCATCATACCCGAAAGTCAAAAGAATAAAACCGAAAAACTTACTATTCTAATTATAATCTAATAAATAGTTCGTGTTTAAGTTAGAAAAAAAGAAATAGATTTACCTTTATTGGTTAAACATATGAAAAAAGCGAAAGATATCAAGAGTTGTCTCCTGTTATCTTTCACTTTTTACTTTCTTATTCCCTCAGCTCAATAATAAAGCTGGTTTAGCATTCAAGTCGTATCCGGCAAACTGCTGTTTATTGTATTCGACAAATCCTGCTGCACCTATCATGGCAGCGTTATCCCCACATAAAGACAGTGGAGGAATAACCAAGTCGACTTCTGGAACTTCAGTTGCCATTGCTTGAGAAATTGCTTCTCTTAACCCTTTGTTAGCAGCAACTCCGCCTGCTAACAGCAGTTGATTTACTTTATACTCTTTAACGGCTCTAAGTGTTTTTGTGACCAACACTTCTACTACACTTGCTTGAAAACTGGCTGCTAAATCATTTGCATCCAATTCTTCACATTTTTGTTCAGCATTATGCACTTTATTGATAAATGAACTTTTTAGTCCACTAAAACTAAAGTCATAATTATCTTCTTTTAACATGGCACGCGGAAAATTGTATACATCTTTTCCTTTATGTGCCATTTCATCAATGATTTTACCTCCAGGATAAGGCAGCCCCAACACTCGACCAATTTTGTCGTAAGCTTCTCCAGCTGCGTCGTCTCGTGTCTCTCCGATAATCTCGTAAGAACCATCTTCTGCCATATAAACCAATTCAGTGTGCCCTCCACTAACCACTAATGCCAACAACGGGAACTTCATTGGATGAACAAATTTATTAGAATAAATGTGTCCTGCCATATGATTGACAGCAATCAATGGCAAGTTGTGTGCATAGGCAATAGATTTAGCTGCGTTCACGCCAATCAGCAGTGCGCCGACTAATCCGGGACCTTCTGTTACTGCTACGGCAGACAAATCGCTGTACGTGATACCTGCTTCCTTCATCGCTTCTTCAATAATTAAGGTGATTTGTTCTACATGATGGCGACTTGCGATTTCAGGTACTACACCTCCAAAACGCATATGACTTTTTATTTGAGAGGCTACGATATTCGATAAAATAACCTCTCCATTTTCGATTACGGCTGCACTTGTTTCATCGCAGCTTGATTCAATGGCTAAAATCCACTTTTTTTCCATTTTATTCCTATTCACTCTTTTCTATTTAAACCTCTATATTATAAAATCAATTGCATGATTACTGCATTCTCTTTTGGTTCGTGATAATAGTTTTTTCTTATACCTAATCGAACAAACCCGTTTTTTTCATACAAGTGTAGGGCTGGTTGATTGTTTTCTCTAACCTCTAGAAAAACTTTTGTGCATCCTTCTTTCTTCAATTGGTCTAAACCAGCTTGGAGTAATCGAGTTGCTATCCCTAACTGTTGAAAATCTTTTTCAATAACGAAATTAGTGATTTCTGCTTCATCAAATATAAGATGATACCCCATATAACCGATACATTTCTCATTATTTATAGCCAATCCGTAATAAGCGTGTGCTGATTTGATATCCTCAGCAAATGCATTGATACTCCACGGAGACTTTGTTGGGTAATTTTCTTCTGCTAAGCGAAATAATTTTTCGGGTTCAAGACCTTCTCCTAAAAGGAAAGAAAACTGGATGCCATTTAACTGCTCTCGATCACTAGATTTCTTCAAATCCAGCCCCCTCATTTCTCTCTAGCTTTTTGCTCATTTCAAGAGCATCTTCGTGGTCGCTTGAATAATAATATTTCTTTATTCTTCCATCTTTAAAACCTAACTCACGATACAGCCGTTGTGCTTTTTCATTCGAAACCCTGACCTCTAAACTCAATATATCCATTCCTTCGAGAGTAGATATTCTTTCCAATTCCCTTATCATCCATGAGGCTATACCCTTTTTCTGAAATGAAGGAACTACTGCCACATTAGTGATGTGCGCTTCTTTTTCAACTAGCCATGCTCCTATAAAACCAATTGGTTCTGAAAACCGTTTGATCACAATGTAAAGAGCATTTGTATTGCGCTTGAGTTCGTGGTGCAATGCTGCCGCGTTCCATGGCATTTCTCCATTGTAACAAGCCTTTTGGACTGCCAACAACGTTTCTACATCTTTGTCTCTGCCTACAGCTAGTTCCAAAACATTTCCGTCACCAAGTACTAAGTGAGTCTGACTGAGTTTTGTGCGCTGTGACAGCTTCAAATGTGGTTCGTTTTCTAAAATAGGTATGGTAGTTGATCCATTGATTAACCAATCTCTAAATTTTTTCAACATAACTTTCCCCCACTAAATCAGGATGCTCCTTACGCCAATTTTCTTCAGCTTCAGCTAATTTTAAATAGTCCGGTGTAAAAGTATGAACTTCTTCAGTTTTTCTAGACAATCCTAGTATACCCAACACACTGGCTTTCGGAAGATGTTGGTAGGGTAACGCAGCACTGACGCGGTTAGTTAATTGTGCTTTGAACGTTTCACTATGTTTAAGGTGATCCTCACCCACTAGTACAAATTCTCCATCTTTTTTGCTTAAATATTCGGCCCATTTGTCTGCCGAAATATGAGTGTCGGGTTCAACTGCAGTTAATTTGCCATCGATCCATTTATACAGTCCAGTATAGATATTTCCTCTTCGAGCATCCATAACAGGAATAATATATGGACCAATGGAAGTTGCATTTGCCGCCAGCACTTCTAAACTGGATATCCCTACCAGCTCTTTTTGCAATGTCCATGCTAATGTTTTTGCAGTAGTGACGCCAATCCTCAGACCCGTATATGATCCTGGTCCCTTAGCTGCCACTATCCGGTCAATTTCTTGAATCTCTATCTTCAAGTCTTTCATTAATCCGTCGATAGCCGGCATTAAACTTTCACTGTGGTTCCTCTTTATATTAGTCGTTAACTCACCCAGTATTTTTTCATTTTCTAAAACAGCAATGCTCATTGCTTGATTAGAGGTATCAATGGCCAATATTTTCATGAATTTATTTTCCTCATTTCCGTCATCTCTATGAAATTATTTTAGCACAAATACACTGGAATATTAAGCAACTGTCCATTTTCTATCTTAAAGATGACATAAGGCTTTTTAGTTGCGTTTAATCTCTTCAAAAGATATGCTTTTACTGTATAAGAGATATTCATTTTTAGTTTTTCACACTAGCTTCAACTAGTTTTTACTATTAACTAAGAGGAGGAAAATAGCATGGCAGACAAGAAAGATGGATGGAAAGATAAAGCAGAAGGTTTAAAAGATAAAGCTGTAGGTGGAATGAAAGATACTTACGGAGATATGACAGACGACAAATCAAAACAAGCAGAAGGAAAAACTCAAAAAGCTAAAGGTGGAGTTAAGAAAAAAGTCGGAGAATTCAAAGATGACATGGATCGGAAAGATCATAACCATTAAGAATTTTTTATGATGGCATTTCTTGAAAAGGCAAGGCTAAAAGAAACTTTTTAGTCTGCCTTTTTTGGATAGAAAAGCAAATCAACCAATAATAGGAGGTATAGAGTATGTCAAAAATTCTGATTACTGGAGCTACAGGAAATATCGGTGAAAATTTAGTTAAGCATTTGAAACCCAATCACGATTTGATTTTAGTCAATCGTTCATTTGATGATTCAGCTCAATCTTTGTTAGAAGGAACAGATGTCAGAGAATTAGATTTAGTTGAGCAAGATAGTTGGGATGGTTTATTAGACGGTGTAGATTATATTATCCAATTAGCTGGTCAAGCTGATGCAACAGCCGGATTCTATGAAAGCTTGCTGGATCTAAACTACAAACTTCCTTATAACTTGTTCGAAGCTGCTTCTAAAAGCGACACGTTAAAGCGTGTCATTTATGCCAGCTCTATTCATGCGTCTGACGGTTACCCTAAAAATGTACAAGTAAAAATTTCTGACGTTCCCAGACCTGCTGATTTATATGGTGTATCAAAAGTCTATGCAGAAGCCCTAGCTTCCTATTTTGCTTTTGAAAAAGGTGTAGAATCTATTGGCTTGCGCATTGGAGACTACAAAGGAGACGACAGCGAATTCGATCCGAATACAGACGTAAACGGTTTAGCTATGTACTTATCTAATGATGATATGTGCCACTTAATCGACTGTTGCTTAAATGCAGAATTAAAAGAACCCGCTCTCGTCGTAAACGGAATCTCAAACAATACATTCCCACGCTTAGACATCGACCAAGCCAGAGTAGCAATAGGCTACCAACCAAAAGACGACGCTTTCAAAAAAGCAGGCCTCATCAAATAAGAGCGTGGAGTTCGGCGGTTAGCTCGACGTACGCTTCACAAAAAAGAAACTAAGGGTGCTTTTTCCCTCAGTTTCTTTTTTTGAAAGCGATAGGCGAGCTGCCGAACGCAACGCGTCTAAGAGCAGACCATGAAGTGCGACGGTTAGCTCGACATACGCTTCACAAAAATAAACTCCGACCACACGATGATGTGCTGTCGGAGTTTTAACTATTTATTGTCTAATGGTACTTTCTCGAATAACGAGATCTGTTGAAAGTGTCACTTTTTTAGCAACTGTTCGATCAGTGGATATTCGATCCAATAACAATTCAAAAGCTGTTTCTCCCATCAATTCGGTCTCAACTCTGACAGTACTCAAAGCCGGGAAGACATATTTCGCCACACTGGCATCATTAAATCCCATAATGCAAACATCATTAGGAACAGAAATCCCATTTCCTTGTAAGGTTCTTAAACTTCCTATCGCCAAAGCATCGTTAGCTACAAAAAAAGCTGTCGGAAGATTTTCTTTCAACTGATGAATAGCTTTTTGCATCGTTTCTTCACCAGCACTAACATGATACGAATCTGCTAAAAAGATATACTCCTCGTGATAAAACCCTTTTTCTTTCAGCAATTGCTCAAAAATAATCTGCCGTTTATCCGTAATCTTTGCAGAATGATCTGCATAACTTTCTTGTCCACCGATAAAGCCTATTTTCTCATGGTTTTGCTGAATGAAATAATTGACCACTTCTGTTACAGCTTGTTCAAAATCTACTTCCACTGAATCCAGTTTATGAGCCAGTTGGTTAGAGTCTACAAAACAAATATTCTTTGTCCACTTGCTCAATTTAGAAACTTCTTGTTCACTAAATTTTCCAATAGCGATAATACCTTCTATGTCAGTCGTCAACTTTGCTGTTGAGTCTTGGAATAAACGAATGATTTCATATCCTTCTTCTTCGGCTCTTTTTTCTACACCCAGCCGAATAGATAAGTAATATAAATCATTCAGCTCTTCTTTTTCAGTGTACCATTGAACGATAGCAACTTTTCCTTGCTTAGCTTTTTTATTTTTTTGAAATTTAGAATAGTTTAGTTTTTCTGCTGTTTCAAAAATGCGCTTTTTAGTTTCCTCGCTGACCGATAACGTTTCATCATAATTCAATACACGTGAGACCGTCGCACTGGATACGCCTGCTTTTTCAGCGATTTCCTTAATCGTCGCCATTTCATCACCACTTTTCTTTCTTTATTCTAAACAACCTTTTGCTTGTTCAAACTGATAAATCGTTTCAGAGTGAAAAATTTCCCCAGGATATAAAATAATATTCCCGAAGTTATCTTGATTGATAGCATCCGGCATAGTTTGAGTTTCTAACGCTACTCCTGCATAAGGCTCAACTCTCTCGCCATTGATCTCATATTCGCCATTTACACCATTATGGGTATACACGACTAATGCATCACAATCTGTCGTCACACTCACTTTTCTTCCAGATTCAGGGTCACACAAAACAGCATCCGGCTCAGAACCTCTGTGTGCTAAGAAGTAAGGATGGTCAAATCCTTTTTTATCGGCTAATTGAGGATGCTGACTAGCGATCCCTTCACTTAATTTGACCGGTTCTCTCAAATCAAAATCAGTATCATTCACAGGCAGCAACTTGCCAGTTGGAATACCATCTTCTTTCAATTCGCCGACAAGATCACTATTGACTTGCAAGGTGTGTTCTTTAATTGTTTTTGTATGATCTCCGCTTAAATTAAAATACACGTGATTGATTGGGTTAAACAACGTTGGCTCATCTGTTTCAGCATGATAAGAAATCTTCCATTCATTAGCTTCAGAAAGAGTGTATGTGACGGTGACAATTAAATTGCCAGGATAGCCGTTTTCTCCAGCAGGACTAAAATACTTGAATATTAAATGAGCTGATGCTTCTCCCTCTTCTATAGAAACGTCCCAAATATGAGACTCAAAAGCTGGGTTGCCTCCATGATGATGGTTTTCGCCTTCATTTACTTGCAATTGGTACTCCTTACCCTCTAACCTGAACTGTCCTTTAGCTATTCTGCCCGCAACTCTTCCAACCAAAGCTCCATAAAATGGCCGATACGTTAGATAATCTTCTACGTTATCAAATCCTAAAGTGATGTTGGAAAAATGTCCAGCTACATCAGGAGTCTGGATAGAAGTAACAATTCCTCCTAGATTCAAGGCTGATAATGACACCCCTTGACTATTTGTCAGCGTATATTCGTAGACCGTTTCCCCAGATAGTTCTCCGAACATTTTTTTTTCAAATTCCATACTCATTCCCCCTGTAATTCTAGCTTACAACGTTCTTATAAATCGTTTAAATCCTTCTTTTCCTTCTGACGTTGCTTTATACACTCCCGCATCTTCCAATACTCGTAAAAAGACGGAACCGACACCTTCTTGAATCACATCTTTCACATTTTCAGGAGTGATATTAGTTGTTTTCTTCAACTGATCAGCCCATTCCTTATGATAATTTGCTATCGAGTTAGGCTCATCTAATAAATAGTTTTGAACTTCTTTTAATTCTGGTTTCAATCTTGGCGGAAGGATCGCCAATCCCATTACTTCAATCAATCCTATATTTTCTTTTTTGATGTGCTGCACATCTGGATGTGGGTGAAATATCCCATCTGGAAATTCTGTTGATGTCCGGTTATTTCTCAAAACCAAATCTAATTCGTAGACTCCCTTTTTTTGTCTAGCA
The DNA here is from genome assembly GCF_057334175.1 of Desemzia sp. AGC72. Classification (NCBI taxonomy): domain Bacteria; kingdom Bacillati; phylum Bacillota; class Bacilli; order Lactobacillales; family Carnobacteriaceae; genus Desemzia; species Desemzia sp. AGC72. The sequence goes on along the minus strand of NZ_JBHFIG010000020.1, from coordinate 36,291 downwards.
ATTGGTGTGATAGCATTATGCGGTGTTTCACCTGTATGAGATAAAATATCTACTGATTCATCACTATGTTGTTCCCACTTCTTTAAAATATAAGAACCTGCTTCTACCAATTCTTCAGAATCTTTACTCCGCAAACGAATAACTGACATAGGCCATTTTACAATTCCTGCTTCTACTTCAGGATACCGCTCCATTGTAAAAGGTGCAATAACTTCAGCTTTCTCCATAGGAAAAACATGCCGTCCGCCTTGGTAATGATCATGCGTTAGAATAGACCCGCCTACAATTGGCAATCCTGCATTAGATCCTACAAAATAATGCGGCAATATTTCTACAATATTCAATAGTTTCCGATAAGCTTCCTCTTTAACAAACATAGGACGATGTTCTTGTGATAAGAAAATAGCATGCTCGTTGTAATAAGAATAAGGGGAATACTGGAATCCCCATGTTTCGTGACGGATAGACATCCGAATCAGACGATGATTTGTTCTGCCCGGATGCAGCAAATGCCCTTCATATCCTTCATTCTCTATACATAATAGACATGAGGGGTAACTGGAACTTACGGTATTTTTGGCTTGAGCTATTTCTTTTACATCTTTTTCAGGTTTAGACAAGTTGATTGTAATTTCTAAATCGCCGTATGCAGTATGTTTAAAAAAATGACTATTTTTAGCAATACTTCTCGTTTTGATGTAATCGTTGGATTGACTTAATGTATAAAAATAATCGGTAGCTTCTTTTGGATCTTGTTGGTACAAGTCCCAAAAAATTTCATTTACTTTTGAAGGGAGCGGCGTCACTAGATTCATAATTTTCGCTTCCATAATGTCTCTTTGTGTAGACAAATTTTCAATAACATTCATGCTGACAGCGTAATCCACCAACTCATCCAAAATGTCTAATACGTTTGGCAAGGGAGTGCTGTGTGCAATGTTCGTATCAAACTCTTTTTTGTGCAGTAAAGTTAATAATTGATTGGTTTTATAGATTCGGTCTAAAGGGTCTATCGTCAGCTTTCGGATTCCGATTTCAATAAAATCAGTTATGGCTTGATCAATCACTTTAGCTCTCCTTTCTCATCTGTCATTTATTTTTCTAATCTCTTTGCGCCATCGCTGATCTCAGCAATATAAAATTCAGCGTTATACCCAACTTTGTCTGCATACGTGGCTCCAACTTGTTGAATAAATATTTCTGTTTGATCTTTTTCCACAATAGCTATTGCGCAACCGCCGAATCCAGCACCTGTCATTCTGGCCCCAATAACTCCTGGTTGCTCCCATGCAGTATGCACTAATGTATCTAATTCCATTCCTGTAACTTCATAGTCATCCTGAGTAGACAAGTGAGACTCATTCATCAATTGACCAAATGTTTCTAAGTCGCCTTCTTTTAAAGCTTTTGTCGCTTTTAATGTCCGTTGGTTTTCATACACGGCATGTTTAGCACGTTTCACTAACACCTCATTAGAGATTAAATGAGTATGCGCATCAAATGTCGCTTCATCAAGGTCGCCTAACGATTTTATTTCAAGTTCCTTTTGCAATTCGCTTAACGCTTGCTCACACTCGCTGCGTCGTTCATTGTATTTAGAATCCGCTAGTTCACGTCGTTTATTTGAATTCATGATGACAATAACATGGTTGGTCAGTTTAATAGGAACCAGCTCATATTCTAATGTGTTCGTGTCTAGTAAAATTGCTTTATCTTTCTGACCCATTCCTACAGCAAATTGATCCATGATCCCAGAATTGACTCCAATAAATTCGTTTTCTACTTTTTTACCGATTTGAATCAAATCTAAACGTTCTACCGTTAAACCAAACAATTTTTCTAAGGCTACTCCCATCAATAACTCGATTGATGCGGATGAAGATAGTCCTGCTCCATTCGGGATATTTCCATAAATCACCATATCAAATCCGCTGTCAATTGTGTGTCCTGCTTCAGTTAAATATTTGATAACGCCTTTAGGGTAATTCGCCCAGTTGTCTTCTTTTTTATACTGCAGCTCTTTTATATCAAATGAAATCACACCAATATTCGGAAAGTTTTCAGAATATAAGTTAACTGTACTGTCCCCTCTTTTACCAATCAGCCCATATGTACCTAAAGTAATCGCGCAAGGAAATACATTGCCTCCATTGTAATCTGTGTGCTCCCCAATCAAGTTGATTCTCCCTGGAGCAAAAAACGTTTGAATCTCTTTTTCACCATACAATTTTGCAAAAGTTTCTTTTAAAGTCGTTAATTCCATCATCCATTCTCCTCCTTTTAAAACGTTTTCATTTTATGGTTATAGTTTATTTCATTTAGTAAACAATTACAAGTAAAGTTTACTAAATATTTAAAATTTCTTTTTTGATTAAAAATCTATAGAGATTTTTGTTTATTTGTTATACTAAATTTAATTTAAACTTCAATATAAGGAGGAAGTCATGGAACAAGTGCAAGTAGAATTAGAACGTTTTCGGGTCAAAAAAGGGAAAGAATCAGTAGCTCAAGAATGGATGTCTTTTTTAAATGATCATTTAGAAGAAGTTCTTCAAACCTTACCTGGAGAAAAAATGTATGTGGAATCGATTTTTGAAGAATTCGTCGATGAGACGATGTACTTGTATTGGGTTTCTTATCAAGGAATGGCAGCTAGTGATGTCGTTTTTTCAGATTCCCATGTTGATCAAAAATATTTAGCTTATTGGAGCGAGTGTATCGACCCCAGTTATGGAGAACACCTTCTCAAAACAAAAGTTGTGATGATTCAAGATAAAGTAAAAAACGAGATGCAAGACTGACTTCAAAAAAGGTGATTAAAAAGGAGCCGTTGTATGAAAGAAATTTTTGCTTTTGAAGATTTAGACCAAGCTACACCTCACAAAGATCTAGCTCATGCTCTTTTTCAAAAATTGGTACATTACCAATTGATTCTGCGCGCAGACTTTGAATTGAACGAAAGTCCAAAGGCAGTCATCTGGACACCAGAAGAATTGGCAACCTCTATCTTTTCTACTACTCCTATTCCTGCTTTCACTAGAAAAGACTTGATTTACATGTCACCTCTTGTTGATGAATGGAAAGAAATCTTTTTTAAACAGTTGGATGATCGAGACTTGCCCATTATAAGAAATTATTATGAACGGAATACAGAATCTCAGATGATGGAGATTTTAGCGCATGAGCTAACCCACCATATCGACTTTTTTATGGAGGATTTCGATACTGGAAATTGGGAAAATGAAATTTGGTTTGAAGAAGGAATGTGCTTTTATCTACCGAGAAAGTTATTGTTGGATGAACTGGCATTTGATGAGATCAGCACTATTGAACGGGCTTTAGTTACAACGTTTGCTGATAAATATGGCAAACACTCCTTGAGCGAATTCGGCAGCAAGTCATATGAGGGTAATTTAACCAGCATCATGTATGATTACTGGAGAAGCTACTTGGCGGTCAAAGAGTTGGTAGATAGAGAAAATGGGGATGTTTCGGCTGTATTTCAGCACTACCACAATTGGTACAACGAAGGCAAGAAGGGTTCGTTGCTTCATTACTTCAACCTAGAAGACTACTTCAAAGAGGACAGGGAAAACTAGTTTCCTGACCTCTTTGTTTTTACATTGTATATGGGCTATATTTTGATGGTAGTAATCACTGATTACCATGCTCCAAGACTTTTCAAACACTCATTTTAACTTGAATCATGAAATCAGCTTACTATACTTGAAACTGTCAGTGGCAATCCATCTAAAGTTACCAGAAAAATAGAAATACGAAAAAATTAATGTATGAGTATCATAAAGAATGACAAATGAAAATTGGGTGATTGAAGGAGGTTTTTTTGATGATTTATGTAGATTATCATGTGCATAGTGACTACAGCGATGATTCATGGTATTTAATGGAAGATGTCGTAAAAGATGCTATCAAGTTGGGGTTAGAAGAAATTTGTTTTACAGATCATGTTGATTACGGGGTTAAGCCCGATTGGAAACCAAATGAAATATTCCAAACAGGTAAGAATAAAGAAGTTAAAAATGTCCATTACAATTTATATTTTGCAGAGCTAGATAAACTCGCTAAGAAATATGAAAAAGAAATAAACATAAAAAAGGGTTTGGAATTTGGCATGCAAGTCCATACTATTCATCAGTTTGAGAAACTTTACCGGTCTCAAGATTATGATTTCATTTTATTGTCGGTACATCAAATCGAAAACAAAGAATTTTGGACAGGAGAATTTCAAAAAGGACGTACACATAAAGAAAGTTATGATAGATATTATGATGAAATGTATCAATTGGTCACGATATATGATAATTATAGTGTATTGGCCCATATGGACTTAGTGAGACGTTATTTAGATAAAGAAATCGATATGTTTGAGTATAATAAAGATAAAATAACAGAAATATTAAAAGTAGTCATAGCAAATAATAAAGGAATAGAAATAAATACGTCCTCTAGTCGTTATAGAATTAACGGATTGACACCTTCTATAGAAATCCTAAAACTGTATCACGAACTTGGTGGTAAAATCATTACGATCGGTAGTGACAGTCATAAGCCAGAACATTTAGGTTATAACATTAAAGAAGCTAAAAAAGTGTTAAAAAACATCGGCTATACTCATTTTTGTACTTTTGATAAAATGGAACCTATTTTTCATATATTATAAAAACAACTAGCTGTTGGAACATTTGATATTCGAGGGACAGCATGGTAAATATAATTTCAAACCGATTTTATTCCATCAGAAAAACTACTGATACATGAATTTACTTAAACTAGTGTAATACCTTTTAAAAATGTTTCTTCAATTTCAATTTTTTCGTCAAATCGTTATTCTCTGCTTGATTCATTAATAGTCACTTATAAACTTAATCAGATTAACGCTTGGTAACTGTCTGTTTCAAGCAGAGTCTTATCAGACAGTTTATTAGTTTTTATTAGTTTTTTGTTCTAACAGTATTGGGATTATATTTAATAAGATTGATATAACCGTTAAAACCCATAGGACTGTTGTCATAGTAGGCACTACATCTAATAAAGCAGCCAAATCTTTTTCCTTTACCCAATCGGATATCATGCTGTGCCCTGCAACAAGCGTCAATGCTGTGAATGACAATCCCATTGCCATCGCTAGTCTGTAATCTTTGCCTGCTTTATAGAAATAAAGATTTAAGACAGTTGCTACTATAGCAGTAATTCCTAATACTAGAAACATAATTAGTCCTCCAATTTTTTTGATTTTTATTCAGTATCATAATTAGCCTATACTAAGTTTATGACTTATCAATGCATGAAATCAGATAAAAACTTTATAAATAACAAATGTAAACCATTAGTTGCCCAATGTAAACTATTGGTTGCTATTTATAGCATACTTTTTATTATATCTTTAATTTAAATAATAAAGGAGGGAAGGGGTACAAAAAGTCCATTACTTTATATAAAGTAATGGTTACCCCCTAAAATATATGAACAAGTAACTCAAATTAAATATACTCAATAATAATGTACTTACTACAATAAAGTCATGAGTATATTTAAAAAATAATTTATGCAGACATTTAATTAAAAGGGGGATTTTAATAATGAACATTGTTGAGGTTGTAGAATATGACTATGCGGGTGGTTTATTTGATATAGTCATGCTAATACTAGTTAATCTATATCATTTATTGCCTATATTTATTCTGTTGTTTATTGCTAGAGTTTTACGGCTTATATATAAGTTAGAAAAAATGAAGTATGATGAAAAAGATGGTATTTAGTTTAATGCTTATTACAGGATTGTACAGTTTGCTTATCTATAGTCAAAATGTTAGTGCTAGTGAACTTTAAGGTGAATTATCAGAAACAAATTCAGAAGAAACACAGCTAATAGAATTTAACGTAGAGAAAGATTATTATGAAGAAGTATCATTTGAAGAAGAAGATGGAACCTTAGCAACGATAACTATCTAAGGAGTTGCCCGAAATGACAACCTTTGCTACTCGAACAGGAGGCGGTAGAACAGGTAGCCCTGCATTAACAGCTGGTAATGCATACAAATATACATATAGAGGCTTAACAGATACTTATTCCTTCAAAACACATCTCACAGGTTCTCCTTTGAAAAATTAATAAAATATATGATTTGGAATACAATTGGAAGAGCAGGAAAATCAAAGGTACTTCTATTAAAAAGCACAGTAGTAAAAATGGAACCGTACAACTCATTTACAATGGTAATTGGGGAGGAACAAAAACAGAGACTGCTAATATAAAACTAAATACTACCGGCAGATCTGGTATTAGGCATTTATATATTACAAGAAATAGCAGTAGCAAGGGAGTAATACTGAAAAATTAACATGAAAGAGACTTGAAAAAGTTAGATACTACAATGATTATTGGTTGAAAAGTTATCTAATTGAAGAAATAAACTTCATACCCTAAAGATTAAATTTTTTAGGGTATGAAGTTTAATTATAAGCCATTGAATTATTTAAAATAATGTATTTAAAATCTTTTTTACTAAGATTCTTTTTTATCATTATATCTAATAAAATCAGTTTTTAGTTATACTTGAGAAAGGAAGGTGACTTATGGAAATTTTCAAAAGTATGATAAAATTTAAATGGCCTATATTACTTATTGAAGCAATTTTTTTGATTGGCGGAATTTTGCTAATAACCACTGGATTTAAAGTACGAAAACAAAGCAAAACTTCAGCTTTCATTAATATAGTTATAGGGACAATAATTACATTGATTTCACTTTATATACTTTTTTGGACATTTATAGTTGGATATAATTCTTAACTAACCGATATTTACATATTCTAATTGCCTATATACCTTAAATTACATAAAGTCATGTATCACATTTCATGCTTCTATAAGGTTCCTTTTTCACAGCGCACTAAACACATGATTTCGTAAAGCAATAAACGAAATCATGTGTTTTTTCAATGGTGAGTCTTTTCAATTACTTATTAGTGTAGAATTATAACTTTTACCTATCCTGCTATTTCTCTTCTTCAGCTTCGTCTTCTTTTAAGCACCAGATAGCTATCACAATCGCCAATGCCACAACAGAATTTTCTTCTTCTCCTACTTCAAGAACAAATGATTCACCAACTGAAAACCATTTTTTCTTGAGTTCAGCAATTGTACGTAAATTCTCTTTTATTTTAAATTCATTATCTTTTACATTGCCTGTTATCCGCCAATTGATTTTATTGATCTCAAAATCGGATCCCATCCTTTTCTCGTCTTTTTTCACTTCTGCTACTTTAGTATCCAATTGGTAAATGCCGTATTGCGGTTTAAATCCTAACTTTTTCTCTTCAATAGAAGCTGCTTCTTCATTATTTTGGTCGTAAATATGTACCTTGCGGCCAAACGACAACCATTCGCTTTTGATCTCATAAATCGGATTATCTTTTTCGTCTCGTACGATAAGTGTTTCTCTCAAAGAAAATCGTTTTGCTCGTATATACAATTTCATGTTATCCCTGCTTTCTTTATCTAAGAACTTATCTAAATTATACTCATCTCTCTTTTGTTTGGCTATGAATATGGTTTTACCGGTTAGTTTGGTAGTAGAATCTCTGTTCTTCCTTCATTATTTTCCGGGAAATAAAATAAGACAAAAAGAGTCTTCACACTCTTTTTGTCTTTTACTCGTTTGTTAATGAATGATGATACTTTTCCATTTACCCGCTTTAAAGCGCGCACCAACTAAAAGCCAACGTAGGAACTGGTCTAAAACGATTCCCATCCAAGCTCCGACTAATCCTAAATTTAGTACAAAAACGAAAAAGTAAGCAGAAATCACACGAACGATCAATACGCCAACAAAAGTAGAAATCAACGGGAACATAGTATCTCCGGCACCACGTAAAGATCCAGCAACGATCAATTGATGCGTTTGGAAAGGTTGAACAACTGCGATGATTTTTAAAGCAGTAGAAGCATTATGAATGATTTGCGGGTCATTAGAATAGAGGCTGACAAAAAACTCTGATCCAATAAATAATACTGTTCCTACAAGGATACCTGTTATAGCTCCCATCATACTTGTTTTCTTAGCATATTCAGCAGCTAACTGAGTATCTTTTTTCCCAAGCGAACGCCCGACCAATGAAGAAGAGGAAATACCAAAGGCTTGACCAGTGGTAAAGGATAAACTCAATAAGTTCATACCGATTTGATGGGCCGCAAAAATAACCGTTCCCAGACTAGATACGATTTGAATGAATAAAATGACTCCTGCTCTTAAGATCAATTGCTCGATTGCAGACGGCATACCAATACGAACCAGATTTTTTAATGTGCCTGTATCAAATTTAAACTTGCGTTTGAAAGAAAACGGCAATTCGCTGTTACCTTTCATCAAGAAGCGGACTAATAATACACTAGCGATCAAGTTGGCCGTTGCCGTTGAAGTTGCTGCACCTACAACTCCCAGTGCAGGAGCGCCCAGCAATCCATAAATCAAGACTGCGTTCCCTAAAACATTTAAAAAGTTAACTAAAACATTGATGCGCATCGGAATCTGTGTCTGCCCGATACCTCTTAAAGCTCCAGTAATACTAATATTAAAAGACTGGAATAAGTAACTAATACAAATAACTCTAAAATAACTAGCGCCTATTTCTATGGCGTGTGCTTCCCCGCCCATAAAGGACATAATATTTTCTGCATTCAATAAACCAAAAGCAGAAATGGGAATAGAAAAAAAGAGACCGAACAGCATGACATGTTTCAATACATTTTCCATCCGTCTTTTTTCTCCAGCACCATAATAACGAGCAATCATAGCCGTTCCGCCGACATTCAACGCTTGTACTACAGAAAGTGCCAAGAATAGCGGTTGGTTCGTCAGTCCTACAGAAGATACTGCAGCTGCTGCATAATCATTATTGGGTATATTTCCTAACATCATCATATCAATCATACCGAAAACCGAACTCAATACTAACTCCATCAATACCGGCCATGCAATCGTAAGAATATCTAACTTGATGGGATCTTTCACCAATTTCTTTACTGCTACGCCGAATTTCCCTTTTGATTCCCGGATCAAACGATTCCGGATTTCTGTTTTCTTCACAAAATTTCGCTCCTTATATTTATATCCGTTATCTCTTATCTGTTTGTTTTTACTCCTCTCTAATTATTTTTAATTACACGAATAAAGTCTTATCTATAACCTTACACCTATATTGCCGTGATTTCAAGGTGATATAACCGCAATATTCTGAATATTCAAATAAATAAAAAAAGCAGATTTCTCTGCTTTTTTACACAATCACCAGTTTTAATTCACTCGGTTTTAATAGTTGACGAATTTTTTCAGGCTCTTGTTCCCTACTTAAATAATCTAACTCATCTTCTGGGTTAAGAATTACAGGCATTCGATGGTGGATTTTTTTCATTTGATCATTTGCTTCAATCGTAATAAGAGAATACTTCAATTGCTCTCTTCCCTCTTCATCTAAGAAATAATCACATATTCCTGCTATTGAGAAAATCGATTGGTTTGTTACCATTATTCTTCGTTTGATTTTCTTTCCTTCTACTTTTTCCCACTCAAAAAATGCTGTGGCCGGAATTAAGCAGCGCTCCGTTTTAAAAGCTTTACTGAAAGTGGGTTTCTCTAATATCGTTTCAGCCCGAGCATTTATGAGCGGACGTTTAGCAAAATGAGGTGTGAATCCCCATTCTAAAAAAGCAAGACCTGTATCCGGTAAAATAACAGGAGCAGCAGTTGCAGGAAAGATTTCTTCTTTTTCTTGATAATCAACTGCTGTTTTTTTCAAGTTATACCGTTCAGTTAAACATTCCTTACTAACTTCCAAAGAGTATCTTCCGCACACGATTATCTACTCCTTTTATTTGATACTGACAAATATAAACAACTCACCGGAATATCCTTCATCATCGTTATTATTCAGTTGCAAGACTAAGGTATCTACTATAGCAGCATTGTTTTCGTTCTCAATAAAAGCTTGTTCAAATGTTAAATCAACTTGATTGAAGTCTGAAGCAGGTTCAATTTCTTCCAGCGCCTGTGTTAAATTCGTTCGTATAATCTCTCCATTTTCTTCATCATTCAAGGACAAGATAAGATCATCCTCTGCTTCTTGTGTCTCTAGTTGATAGGTTTCCCCTTCTATTTCAATGGTTTGGACCGCTTCATTTGGAGAAGTATTTAACGTGTCGAATTGCACCTTTATCATTTGCTGGTAATCTGAAACATTTACCATCGTTTCTTCTGTCCATTCAAAATAATAATAACTATACTCCTCTATGATTGTTCCATCATTGTATGGATCAAATCCAAAAGCAGATTCAAAATCTGTTGAAGTCTGATAATCGTCAGGTAAGAAGGGTACTTCTTTTATATTTCCATTTTTTTCCAGATCATTCACCGTCTCCACTATTTTCCTTTGTTCATTCTCCGGCAAATCGTTTCGCGGTTGAAGTTCATTCCCCGTCAACATATTGTTATTTCTCAACGTAGCTTCTAAAAATGCTATCTGACCATTTTTGCTGACTGTAAATGCGTCTACAGGAGGCGTAATAGATATCAAAGAAAAAACGATCAGTACTACAGCAATCAATCCATTTTTTTGCTTTGGCCAAATACTAAAAATGATGCTGGCTATAATAGCGAATATCCCGAATAAGATGACGTAATATCGCCCTATCGTTAAACCTTTTTCGCTGATTTGGATCACTGAAGCAACAGTTTGAAGTAGAACGATCAAAAACAAAATTTTTGGGAAAATCAACCTGAAATAAACAACTACTTTGTTGTCTAGTCGAACAATCAACAGCATCACTAAAATAACTACGATCGCATAACTTACCAACATTGGTTCCAGTAAATTGTTGATCCAGAAGTCTCTTCCTATATTCATTAAAATATATAATGCCAAGATAATCGTGAAAATCATCGTTAAAGGAATGACGATATACGTCAACAAAACTTCTAATATCTTTGGAACACTAATGGCCTCTTCTACTTCATCTGACTGTTTCATTTGTACCGATTCTGATCTGTTTTGCGGAAAATAAACGGGAATATACGATAAAAATAAAATAGGTGCAAATAAAAGTGCCACTATGTTTGACGCATGCAAGAAAAACCGATAGTCCAAATTGATCAACAAAACATTAACAGCAGATAATATAGACAGGATACCGGCTCCTAAAACGACTGAGAAAATAATGGTCGTGAAGAACGATTTGAAAGCAGCTGTAAAAGAATCGCTAAAAGACAAGCGGCTCTTTATACTTGGAATCCAGATAAAAGCAATCAGCAAAGCAAACGCTAGTGCCGTTGTTCGAACAACGACTTCCAACGAAAACAAATCCGATTCTATATCAATCATAAAATAAAATAAGAGTGCAAAAAGAATAGCGGGAACGAATAAGGCATACCGTATTTTTTCTTTTTCTCTAAAAAACTGTTCATAAATCAATTGTGCTACAGACGCTGCTAAAGCTCCCATAAAACATGCTAACATCCATTCAACATATTTCACATTTTCTGTTTGGATATTGAAAGTGTTGATAACTGTTGCTAGCGCTAAGAACAGTACAGTTAATGGGAATCTGCTGACTGCTGTAGTCAAACTCTGCATGCGTCCTTTAAAAAATTGCCTCCATTTCATATCGTTCCATCCTCTCAACGGCTGATCCAACTTTTGCTGAGTTGGTGTTACGAATCTGATTCGTCATCTTTTTCGTATTCTTCATTATTATCATCGCCGTAATACTCTTGATTATACTCTTGATCTTCTTGTTGGCTTTCTTGTTCTCCTCCTTCATCTTCTTTCTGCTTTTCTTTTGCTTTTTCTTTCCGCTCTTCTTCTCTTCTTTCTTCTGCGTCTTTGTAAATATAAATGTTGTGAATAATCTTGATCAATGGTCGTAAAATCAGGAACACTCCACCAGCCAAATAAAAATAGGTGCCATAAATACCAGGTAGTCCTATTAGGGAACTGATACTTCCTAATATATAAACGAGTCCAACAAGTAAATCATTTAATAGCGAAATTAATGTATATCTATTTTGGAAATAAATTCTGAATCGACCAGATTTTAATTCAATATCCTCTTCCGTATCATTTTCTACTTTATGTGTTTTACGTTCTATTTTAGGCAAAAGTGACCCTCCTATAATAAATCTGATTCTTAATTTGAGTATACTTTTTTTAGTTTCATAAACCAATTATCTGATACTTGAAGTCTTATTAATTGTAATTTTTAAAACTGGTTGCTACTCTATTCTTGAAAATAACTTTACTAAGGATGGTGTATTTTTGATGGCAGATGAAAAAACTCTCAATACTCAGGCTCCTAAAGAAAATTATCTTCAAGAAGACAAGAACAAAAAAATGGCTCCTGAGCCTTTACATGAAAGTCCCGATTACAAGGCAGCTGGAAAGTTAGAAGGAAAAGTTGCAATCATTACGGGTGCAGATAGTGGGATTGGTGCAGCGGTGGCTATTGCTTACGCTAAAGAAGGCGCTAAGTTAGCTTTAGTAGATGTTGAAAAACATGAAGACGCCGCTGCAGTCAGAAACCGGATCGAAGAGCTGAACAGTCCTGTACTCTGGTTCACTGGTGATGTCGGAGATTCGAATTTCGTGAAAGAAGTGGTAGAAAAAACGGTAGCAGAATTTGGAAGCATTGATATTTTAGTAAATAATGCTGCCCAACAACTTGCCCAAGAATCAATATTAGATATTACAGATGAACAGCTGCATCGTACTTTTAGAACCAATATCTTCTCTATGTTTTACTTTGCAAAAGCAGCTCTCCCATATTTAAACGACAATGGGGCCGTCATCAATTCAACATCTGTGACTGCTTACCAAGGCAGCCCTTCTTTATTAGATTACTCGTCAACTAAAGGGGCTATTGTTACATTTACAAGGTCTTTAGCACAGAATCAAGAATTTTTAGATAAAAATATTCGAGTCAATGGTGTAGCACCTGGTCCAATCTGGACTCCGTTGATTCCAGCGACTACCGGATCTACTGATAAAGAAGAATTTGGCGCATCAGTACCCATGAAACGAGCAGGAGAGGCATATGAATTGGCTCCAGCTTATGTTTACTTGGCAAGCTCTGATTCCAGCTACGTCACTGGGCAAGTGATCCATGTGAACGGCGGTACAGTTGTAAACGGATAATTTAGTCGACTGTTTTTCTTTTATTTTAGTAGTGGTATACTCTATACATATACCACTACTAATTTTTGGAGGCGTTAATATGATCGTAACAACAACTGGAAGTGTAGAAGGCAGAACGATTGCTTCTTATGAAGGTATCGTATTTGGCGAAGTGATTTCAGGGATCAATTTTCTAAAAGATCTCGGAGCCGGAATGAGAAACTTTTTTGGTGGCCGTTCACAAGGATATGAAGATGAAATTCTGCAAGCTCGTGAAAATGCTTTAGATGAAATGATGACCCGCGCTGCACAAATGGGTGCAGATGCTGTTGTTGGTGTGAAAATGGACTACGAAACACTGGGAGCGGATAATGGCATGATTATGGTCACTTGCAGTGGGACAGCTGTTAAACTAAACTAATTTTTTCATACGTATTTAGAGCTTGATGAATTGTTCATTGAGTTCTTTTTCATTCCTGTCTTAAATAATTGATTTAGACAACATAAAAAATAAATTTTTGTGGAGGAATCAGCATGAAAATCTTAATTACGGGTGCAACAGGAATGTTAGGATCAAAAGTCGTTCAAGCTTTACTGGAGCGCGTTCCACCTGAACAATTAGCGGTATCTGTCAGAGACCCTGAAAAAGCAGAACATTTTAAAGAAAAAGGAATCACAGTACTTCAAGCGGATTATGAAGATCCAAGCTCATTAGAGAATGCTTTTAAAGGTGTCGATCGTTTATTGTTGATTTCTTCTCAAGGTGACGATGAAACACGCCTCCGTCAACACTCTAACGTCATTTATGCTGCCGAAAAAACAGGTGTAGGTTTGCTCGTTTATACAAGTATATCCAAAGCAGAATCAAGCTCTTTACCTGTTGCTGAAGTTCATCGACAAACTGAATCAGCCATCATTAAAAGCGGCATTCCTTATGTTTTCTTGCGCAACAACTGGTATGTAGAAAATGAGATCCCTATTATTAAAAATGTACTGGCTGGAGGACCTGTTCTGACGGCAGCTGAAAGCGGTAGAGTCGGATGGGTTCCCAGGGTAGATTATGCCGAAGCTGCAGCCGCCGTATTAGCTTCTGGTAAACATACTAATAAAACTTATGAACTTTCAGGTGTTCCCTCAAGTTATGCGGATATGGCTAGAGAACTAACCTCTATACTAGGAAGACGAGTGATTGTTCGAAACGTAGATGATAAAACGTATGAAGAAGTATTAATTGCAAATGGAACTCCCGATGTTATGGCTGAATTTTCTTTAGATATCCAGCGATCTATCAGAAAAGGGGATCTAGATGTCGAAAGTGAGGACTTACCTCACTTGATGGGAAGACCTGCAATTTCTTTAAAACAATCCCTGACTGAAATCGTCTATCATTTGAATACTGTAGAGTAAATACAAAGAGGTTGGGATTATTCCCAACCTCTTTGTATTAACGGTTTCTTTTGGCTTTCAGATATTTCCGATACACCCAAACAATGACTACAATAGCGCTTAATGGCCATAGTTCAAGATACATAAATAAAGTGAATAAACCGATCATCCCAAATATTTCAATCGTGGCAGGCCCGCCTTCATTAAAATACACCAGCACTGCTACAGCTAATAATAAAAAACCTACAATAAACCACATGCTATTTCTCCTTCTCCTCTTCTTTGAATGACTCCCTTTGAAACAATTGTATTTACCTTTTTGCTTTATGTCCTATCATCTTAAACACTATGACTATCCCTCAAATTTTTTCGTGTCATATAGTGGAATCTTGAATGGATAATTCTTCTTTTTTCAGCATAATCATATCGTTGACATATTTTTCATGACTCATTGCCAAGTCTTCAGATCCTATGGTGTACATAATGTCGATTGCTTTTCGACATAGAACTTCCCCATCAAGTATGTTGCCTTTTTTGATTTCATACATTCCTTTTAAGAACACCAGTAGTGTACGTTCGTAAAATAGATTTTCGGACATATGCATGTTTTCTAATGTCAAAATAAAGTATAGAGCGTCATTCAATAAGTTGTTTTCTAAGCAAACAATACTTGTATTTATTAAAATAGCTAATGTCTGTAGAAAATTTTTATGAACAAGCTTATACATAGACGTCTTTTTAACTACTTCCTTAGATAACGCAATAATGGTAGCCGGCGGAAATATAGTCAAAGAATTAGCGTAAATGACTAATTCGTAATTTCCCCACAGCTCTATATTGAATAAGTAATTAGCTAAATATTCTCTTTTTTTCTTATCGATTTCTTTTTTTTCCAAATCCAATAACTTAGCTTCTGCCATGATCGAGTTACACAAATAAGCGTTTAGTCCGTATTCTTCCCACTTTTCATACTCTTTATTTTTTATGAGCGTTAATTTTGAAGTGTTATTTCGTTGGTACGCTGTTGCAATATCAGCCATCAATCGGTCCAACTCACTAGGTTTGTATTCATTAGCTGCAAAAACAAATTCATCTAGAGAAATGTTCATTCGTTCAATAATTTTGATAAAATGACTCAAAGAAATGTTCGATTCCCCACGTTCAAATTTCGATAAAAAGGAAGTCGATAAAATGCCATTAGACACTTGTCTTAAAGAGTAGCCTTTTTCTTCACGCAGTCTTCTTAATACATAGCCATATTTTTGTTCCATAGGCTTTTTCCTCACTTTCTCTTATATGACACAATTTTACTTTTTGATTTTTTTTATAGTACACTAAACGTAAATAAAGAAAGGTCAGGTGATATTATGAAAAAATTTGTCAAAAAAAATCTTTTTACAATTTTAGGTATTCTCGTTACTGCTGGTGCTCCGCCTGTTGTGTATGGAACATACGCTTTATTACCCGTTCTTTTCTAGTCGTTTGAAGTAAAGAGATGCAAAAGAGGAGTCTTTACCCCTTTTAAGATAACAGATAAGTTATTTATCCTAATCTCCTCCTCTTTTGTGCCTTTCATAAATGACACTCTCTTATCAAAAATAACTTTATTTCATAAATGAAAAAAAGGTTCTTTTAAATAAATCCAACCTTTATGTATTATGGGAGTGAGCTATAATGGACCACATTGAAAAAGCATTAAATGTCCAGTACGTTTATATTTTAGTCAAAAATGATACCGAAATAGAGCTGGAAATCGACCAAGAAGATTTCATTTTGAACGCCGATGACGAATTGGATATTCCGCTAGAAATGATTTTGAGAAAAAATCATTTAACATTAAATGATTTATACACCATGAACGTCCAAAAACTGCTTTTTGTTCGCAAAGACAACGGTCGCTCCATCACCTTAAAACAAATTTCCTTAGATATGAATTTGTAGAACAATCGCTCTGACAAAATCTTATAGAAAGAAGCGTATAACTCATGTGCAAATTTCAATATTCGGGAATACTTTAGAACAGTGCAATCATTGTTCAAGAGGTATTTCCGTTATTTTTTTATGCTGATAATCAGTCAACTTTTCTTTTAGTGTACTATGTAATCCATCTAATGAAAACCAATATCCTGTAAAGCACCGTTTCATTCTTGGCATTTTAATGAGCTGATCACATAATCGACAAAATCTATTTGCTTACCTGCTTCAAGAGTAAAGATTTATTTTAATTTTAATCTAGTTTTCGAAACTAGATGATGACATATCCGAGATTATGTGGTAAGCTGAATTTGTTGAACGAGTACGGAACATTTACTATAATCTTACTAAAGGGTTTATAGTGCTCTGTAACATTTTAGTCTTTTAAGGAGGTATTTAGGTTGGTTAAAACACCCACGTTTACAAAAAAGTATTTGATCTGGAATGAGGTGCTTAATGCAGTCACTCACGGCATCGGCGTTTTATTAAGTGTAGCAGGACTTGTTTTATTACTTATGAAAGGTTCTCAAAGCGGTTCTAGAATAGAGTTTGGCTCTTACATTGTTTATGGTACTAGCCTGATTCTTCTTTACTTGTGTTCCACCTTATACCATAGTTTGAGTTTCACACGTGTTAGAAGACTATTTAAAATCTTGGATCACAGCAGTATTTATGTATTGATTGCTGGAACTTATACTCCTTACTGTTTGGTGACGATTGGCGGGACACTTGGCTGGGTGATGTTTAGTATTATCTGGACTGTTGCTCTGGCAGGCATCATTTTTAAAAGTGTAGCTGTAGAAAAATTCCCGAATGTTTCTACCATGGTTTATATCGGAATGGGCTTAATTTGTACCATTACTTTTAAACCTCTATACGAAGGTTTAGGTACAAATGGTTTATATTTATTGGTTGCCGGCGGTGCAGCTTACATTGTAGGAACTATCTTTTACAGCTTGCGAAACGTTAAATACATGCATGTGGTGTGGCATTTGTTTGTTTTACTCGGTACTGGATTAATGTTTCTGTCTATTTTATTTTATGTCTAACATAACAAAAGCAAATAATTCGGTTCTATAACTAATGAGACTTTTCCTTAGTTATAGAACTTTTTTGTTCCTTCTATTATATTAATCGAATTATTTTAATAACAATTAATATAAAACGCTGGAAGTTGCAAAAAATTCACATTTATCTGTTAAAATGATGGTAATAACTTTTATTCCCGAACTCATCATCATAGACTTACCGGAATCTTTTTCTTTTATTTCATGATATGATAAAACTAAGATACTTGTCGCTTTAAGGGAATAAAAAAGCCAACTGAAAGGAGAATATTATGCCATTTTACTTTTTTTATGATCCAACAATGATCTTTATTTTAATTGGATTAGTGATTTCAGGTATAGCAAGCACTTACGTTCGCAGCACTTACAGTAAGTATGCGGATACTAGAAATAACAGAGGATTCACTGCTTGGGAAGTTTCGCGGTCGATTTTAGACAATTCAGGTTTGAGAAATGTCGTTCTTGATAGAGTGCCTGGAGATTTGACTGACCACTATGATTCTCAAAATAACATCTTGCGTTTATCTGATGCAACGTATAACTCAACTTCTGTTGCAGCCATTGGTGTAGCTGCCCATGAAGCCGGTCATGCGATACAAGATCACGAAAACTATTTCCCATTACGTTTGAGAAGTACTTTAGTGCCTGTAGCTAATTTTGGGCAGGGTATTTCATTCCCGCTGATTTTAGCCGGTGTGATTTTTGGCGGAAATCAATCGTTGATCAATTTAGGGATTCTATTTTTCTCTTTGACATTGATTTTCCAATTAGTGACTTTACCAGTAGAGTTCGATGCTTCAAATCGCGCGATCGCTATTTTGGATCAGCAACAGCTTCTAACTCCTGAAGAATTGGATCAAGCTAGACATGTGCTGCGTGCTGCTGCTTTAACTTATGTAGCTGCTGCTGTCGCTTCTTTCTTACAAGTACTTCGTTTGGTCCTTTTATTTGGCGGAGGAAGACGAAACGACTAGAAGTTAAAATCCAATAGCTTTTTATAATAGAGGGAGTCTCAATAGAATAGAGACTCCCTCTATTTTTTATTTTTAAAAACCTGCTTCTAACATCAAGTCCTCCTCATGCAAAATCCGGTCACTAGCTTTTAAAGTCCCGTCTATTATATCCAATAAACCCCAGAATCGTTAATAGAGCAGCTAATCCAATCAAAATACCGAACTCTGTCCAATTGACTGTTTCAATCGGTACTTGCGGGATAAAATAAAAAACAGACAATTTATTCAACCATTCTGGAAAATCAATCAGGCCTCCTAAATAGACGACTGTCAGAGTAAATACAATATATATCCAAACGAAAATGGTTCCTTTCAGCCATGCTCCTAATAGAACAGTTGCTAAAGCCAGTATAAACCAGATTGCTGGAATATATACAAACGCACTTTCGAATGGAACATACCACTCAAGACCACTTGTTAAAGATAGATTTGCTGTCAAATATAGGCCCAAAGCAATCACGAATTGTATTACAAAAGAAAATACCAAGGAGACAATATAATAACTAAACAGTATTTTGTTTCGCGATACTGAACGGCTATAATAGTGTTCGATACGTTGCTGTTTTTCTTCTCTTTTTAACTTTAATAGTATAGAGACAACAGCTATTGCAGTGAAAATGGATAAAATTTCCATTAATAAGACAATAAATTGTTCTATTAAAGCTGTACCTGCTTCTTTTGATAAAAAACCTTCAATAAATTCCATATCTGAAAAATAGATTTCCAAATCTCCTAGAATAGCTCCAAATGCTGCACTCATTAAAAACAGCATTACGGTCCATCCTATCAAAGGCATTTTCTCCAAGTGCCATATTAATCCTAACGGTGTTTTCAAAAAATCTGACGCTTTATCTTTGCCCCTATAACTTGGTATAAGACCAGTATTGATGTCTCTTTTGCTGTTTAAATAAAGAGCAGCTGTCAATAACACTCCTGCTCCAAAAATCAAACTAACAACCGGCCACCACCTGTTTGTCACAAATACCTGTGTACGAACTACCCATCCCAAAGGAGAGAATAAAGCCAACATTTCATTTCCAACATCTCCAATCGCTCGGATGATATATAAAAGGATAAGCATCCCAATAGACACTATAGTTGTACTTCTTGCTGTATCCGCTAATTGTGCAATGAGTACTGTTAGACCAGCAAAGAACAGTCCGCATGATCCTAGCAACGCTCCATATAGAATAGATGCCTCTAAACTCATTCCAGATGCAGAAATAATTGTCAAACCAAAAGATACCGAAAGAAACAACAAGCCATTTGCTAGTAACACGATTACTCCAGAAGCTGCTAAATACGATAAACGTCCCACTGGCAAAGCTCGGATGTATTCTAAACGCCCTGATTCCTCATCATCACGGGTACTTGAACTCACAAACAAACAGTTCATGACTGCCACTGCAATAGCTGTAAATAATAACATTTCATTTGCAAAAGCAGCTCCAATAGTATATTTTCCGATTGGATAATTCGGTCCTAACATAGCGTTCATTGCAGGATTCTCCATTGTAATGGCAAATCCTGCAAGATCATCTGGATTAGTGTAAACAGTAGGGTATACACCAGCTACAACTAACGATATCCCTATTATTCCAAGTAACCATAAACCTAGCTTGAAACCATTTTGGTGCAGAAGTATTTTAGTTGCTGTTCGAGTTCCTTTAAACAACTGCTCTGTCATAACTGCTCACCTCTATCCTGACTAATTTCTTAAAAAGATTTCTGCTTATAATGACGGATGAATAAATCTTCTAACGTAGGAGCAGAGCTTTCTAATTTTAAAACACCAAATTGACTGACGTGCCTGATTACTTCCGGCATTTTTTCACTGTCAACTTGAAATTCCCAGTTATTTCCCTTTTGATTAATATCTCGAACACCGTTCATTTCTTTTAGCCCTACTAGAGGCTTTTGCGTTTCAACAGTGAGTTTCGATCTAGTTAAATGTTTCAGTTCTGAAAGATTCCCCGTCTCTATGATTTTACCTTCTCGAATAATGGCGACTCGGTCACACAACTTTTCAACTTCGGATAAAATATGACTGGATAGCAATATGCTTTTCCCTTGTTGCTTAAGTTCTAAAATGATATCTTGGAAAATCTGCTCCATCAACGGGTCCAAACCAGATGTGGGTTCATCTAGAATATATAAATCTGCGTTTGAAGTAAACGCTGCAATAAGGGGTATTTTTTGACGATTGCCTTTAGAATATGCACGACACTTTTTTGTCGGATCTAATTTGAAACGTTGTATCAATTCATCTCTTTTAGTTTCATTACTATTGCCATGCATTTCCATAAACAAATCAATTACTTGTCCACCTGTCAAATTGGGCCATAGATTAGCTTCACTAGAAATATAAGCGATTCGTTTATGGATCATGACAGCATCTTTCCAAGCGTCTTTGCCAAAAATCGCAACTTCTCCCTCAGTAGCTTTTAATAGTCCCAACAACACCCTGATCATTGTTGTTTTTCCAGCACCATTCGGACCAATAAACCCGTAGATTTCCCCTTCATTTATAGTTAAATCGATTTTATCCAGTGCAGTAAAATTATTGAATTTTTTCGTTAGCCCTTTAATTTCTACTAAACTCATTATTACCGCCCCCATAATAGTAATAGAGATATCTTACTGTTGCTCATTTTTAAAATAATACAAAAAATCCCCATTGAGAAAAAAGTCAATGGGGATTCATACAACCACTTATTCTTGAACGATATTTCTAGGCTCCCCATCAAGGAACGCAATCGTATTCTCAAAAGCAATTTTTGCTCTTTCTATCATAGCTTCATCTGTCAAGTAAGCAACATGCGGCGTTAAAACGGCATTCTTCGCGTTCAACAATGGGTATTCACTTGGAATAGGCGGCTCCATATCAAATACGTCGATTCCTGCTCCAGCGATTTCTCCGTTATTCAACAACTCTGCTAATGCTTCGTTGTCTATTATTGGACCACGCGAGCAATTGATCAAAATCGCAGAAGATTTCATTTTTGCCAACTCTTCTTTTGACAAGAAGCCCTTAGTCTGTTTATTCAACGGTAAATGAATGGAAATGATGTCGCTTTGTTTCATTAATTCGTCTAAGGAAACATATTCTATTCCCAGCTCTTTTGCAGCTTCTTTTTCAGTACGACTGTACCCAATAAGGTTCGCACCGAAAGCCTTAAATAAACGCGCTGTCATCAACCCTATATTGCCGGTCCCTAAGATCCCTACAGTCTTCCCTTTGATTTCATTTCCTTGAATCAAACCAGGAAAATTCTTCTTACGAATGTCTTGGTTTCCTTGGGAAATAGAACGATACAGATCAAGGGTCAGTCCAATAACCAATTCTGCAACTGATTGATCAGAATAGCCAGCCGCATTAGCAATCTTTATCCCTTTTTCTTTGGCTGCTTCTCCTGCTACATGATCCACACCTGTAAAAGCTACATTGATCAATTTCACTTGTTCAGCTTTTTTGATAGCTTCTTCTGGATAAGGGTTGTTAGCTATCATGACGATGTCTGCATCCATGCTTCGTTCAGCTAATTCATCAGCATCCGTTGTCTTTTCTTCATAATAAACAAAATCATGTCCTCTATCTTTAATGGGTTGCGCCAATTCATTGATCAACTCTTTAGGAACTCTTAAAGGTTCAAGTAATTTTACCAGCATGTATTTCTTCCTTTCTCTTTGTCCTTGCATTTACATCCGTTAGGAATATGCTTATCTCACTTCTTATTGTACCAATAACTGACTGGAAATGTGAAATCAGCTCTCTTCCCTTATTTTAAACTTCTTTTTATTTCTACTTGAATTACTTCCTAATAAGAAGCATAATAATGATAAGAAAGTAAGTGAAAAATTAGAAATAATTAATAATGCAACTGAGCACACTTAAAATTTTATTTTCAGGAGGAGAGTAATGAAAAAAATAACCACCGAAAGTCTATATGAATTGAAAAATGTTTCTCAACCCGTTACATGGAAAGATACAGTTTTTTATTTAGAGACTCAAATTGATAAAACAGAAAATACATATCATACGGCAATTAAAAGTATGAATACTCACACAAAACAGCGCCGTGATTGGGGAGACAACGGTACTGTTAATACTGCCATTGAAATTTCTCCAAACAATAAATGGCTGTCTTTTTTATCCAACGGAACAAAAGATAAAAAAATGCAGCTCATGATCATGCCTTTAGACGGCGGCACTTCGGTTCAGTTGACAGATGAAAAAGAAGGAGTCTCTAATTATCATTGGACGTCAAATGGGTCTAGTATTTATTATCAAACATCTACCGATTTGACAGTAGAAGAAAAACTCGACAACTCACAAAAAAAATCTTCTACTGATGAAGAGGATAAATTACCTAAAGCAACTACTATAACTAAATTAACTTATAAATTAGACGGAGCGGGTATTCTTCCTGCTGAGAGAGACTACCATATTAAAAAGGTTGACGTTGCAACTAAAACTCATACCTCTTTAATGACTCGTAAAGAACCTGTTGCTTTAAATTATGTCTCTAAAGACGAAAGCTATTTGATTTATGCAGATGAACTGCTTCCAGACGATGAATGGGCATATGGACAAACGGTTTACTGGTATGATGTAACTTCTGAAGAAAGTCGGTCACTGACTACTTCTATTCCCAAAGGAAGCTTTGGTTTTGGTGCTATGTCTCCTGAAGAAGATTATTTATTGTTGGTTGGGAATGATTTTGAATATGCTTTCGTTTCTCAAAATAAACTCTATGGGTATGACGTAACAGCCAGTACGCTAACTTGTTTAACTCCCAATCAAGATATTGAATTAGGTGATGCACTAGTAGGAGATTTCCAGCAACAAACGAAAGGCATCGACCCAGTTTGGTTAAACCATGAAGAATACCTGTTTTCAACTACTGAACATGGGAAAATCAAATTATATAAAGGGAATCGAAGAGGAGACATTGCTGTTGTTTTTGACCAGCCTCTTCATTTGACAGATGGTAGTGTTTTTTCTGACTCTACTCAATTTGCAGTGACTTATTCTACACCAACTCGTCCAAGTTCATTAGGTCTGATTGATTTGACTACCGGTAAATTGGCTGATTTATATAATCCAAATGAAGCCTTCGAAAAAGAATATACGATCACGAAATCAGAAATGTTTTGGTATAAAGGCGCTGATGATTGGGATATCCAAGGTTGGTATTTAGCTCCTGACGATACGACATCGTCTCATCCAGCAGTCTTATACATCCACGGAGGCCCGCAAGTCAGTTATGGCGAAACGTTCTTCCATGAAATGCAATCTTTAGCCGCGAAAGGCTATGGAGTCATTTTGTTGAACCCGCGCGGTGGCAATGGATATGGACAAGAATTCGTGGCTTCTATCCTAGGCGACTATGGAAATAAAGATTACGAGGATTTGATGTTAGGTACAGATGCTGTGTTAGCTGCTCATCCTGAGATAGATGCTGATAACTTGTATATTGCTGGGGGAAGTTACGGTGGATTTATGACTAACTGGATCGTAGGACATACAGACCGCTTCAAAGCAGCTGTCACACAACGCTCTATATCAAACTGGATCAGTTTTTATGGAACCAGCGATGTCGGACCTTTCTTTGTGCAGTTCCAACTGCAGAATGATTTATCCAATGTCACTAGGTTATGGGAAATGTCTCCTTTAGCCTATGCCAAAAAAGCTAAAACACCTATCTTGATCTTACACAGCGATGAAGATTTGCGCTGTCCAAAAGAACAAGGAGAACAATTTTATATCGCTATGAAGCGGCAAGGTGTGGAAACTCAGTTCATGACTTTCCCTAAATCCAGCCACGGTTTATCTCGTAATGGATTGCCAAACCTGCGTATCGACCGTTTGAAAGCTGTCTCTGACTGGTTCGAATCACATTAAACTAGCGATCATCAAAGAAGCCGATAAATCTTTATTTATTTGGCTTTTTTGATATCCTGAATTCAATATATTATAATTTTGTAAGCTTTTTGGGTATACTTTTTACTGTCACTCATATCACGTTTTTACTTATAGGAGGATTAATCAAAATGAAAGAGTCTTATCAACCTTTATTTGAACCTTTTACATTTGCTTCAGGAGCTACGATCGAGAACCGGATCGTGATGGCACCTATGACTACCCAGTCTTCTTTTGTCAATGGAATGGTCACTTCAGATGAACTGGCTTATTTTAAACGCCGTGCTAAAGGACTAGGTGCTGTCATCACTTCTTGTGCGCAAGTTCGTGAAGACGGAAGATTTGCGGGCTCACTTAGCGCAGCATCAGATAATCGGATTGAAAGTTTGTCTAAGTTAGCTGAATCTATCCAAAGTACAGGTTCAAAAGCCATTTTGCAAATTTTTCATGTCGGCCGTATGGGCGATCGTGCTTCTTTAAAAGGGGTACAACCTGTAAGCGCCAGTGCTGTTCCTGCTCTCAGGAAAGGGGCAGAAGAACCTAGAGAATTACCAGACTCAGAAGTTCGTGAATTAGTTGAAGCTTTTGGCGAAGCCACTCGTCGAGCTATCCAGGCTGGTTTTGACGGTGTCGAACTTCACGGTGCGAATACTTATTTGATCCAGCAATTCTTCTCTCCTCATTCAAATCGCCGTACGGATCACTGGGGCGGAACTCTTGAAAAGCGAATGAATTTCCCATTGGAAGTTATTGCTGCAGCAAAAAAAGCCATCCAAATCTATGCTGAAAAACCGTTTATCTTTGGGTATCGTATCTCTCCGGAAGAACTTGAAGAGCCTGGCATAACTTTACAAGATACATTGGCTTTCTTGGATAAATTAAAAGATACAGGATTAGATTACATCCACATCTCTACAGGATCTGCTTTCCAAAGTTCAATGCGCGATAAAAACGATAAAACACCTGTCTTACAATTGATCCATGAAAAAATAGGCGACTCTATTCCATTAATCGGCGTGGGATCTGTTAAAACGCCAGAAGATGCCACAGCTGTTTTGGATATAGGCATTCCTATTGTAGCTTTAGGACGCGAATTGATCGTAGAACCAGACTGGACTGAGAAAGTGATGTCGGGAAACGAAGAGGCTATTCGTAAAACCATCTCTTATTCTGACCAGAATGAATTAGTTATTCCGGACGCTATGTGGGAATATATCCAACTTGTTCCAGGTTGGCTTCCTTTTGAAACGACTAACGATTAAACCTTTTTAAAAAGCAGTTTTCATCAGATTGAACCCTGATAAAAACTGCTTTTCTTATAGGGATTTTCTTTCAAAAGTGAGTTCAGCAAATTGAACGATCTGCCGAACATTCCTTAATTCCCACTCAATTTCGTAATTTCCTTCTTTAAATAGAGGGATACCTTTTCCTAACAGGATAGGCGCGATGGTAATAACCATTTCATCGATTAACTCAGCTTCTAGAAAATCTGCTATCAATTCACCGCCGCCCATCAACCAAATATTCTTTCCAGTTTGATTTTTCAAACCTTGAATCAATTCTGCTGGATTCCTGTCTGTAAATGTTATTCCTCTGGACAGTACTTGAGGTATAGTTCTTGAAAAAATATAATTCTCTTTATCTTCATAAGGATATTCCCCATCTAATTCGTTCAGTACCCAATCATAAGTTTTCCTTCCCATAATGATCGTATCAATCGTTTGTTCAAACTCTTCCACGACACCTGTACTCTCTTCTTGACCATCAACACTAAATAACCACTCTAATCCATCTTGTTTAGTTGCAATATAACCGTCCAAACTACAAGCAATAAACAAGACTACTTTTCGTTCTTGATCCATTTGCACTCCTCCTTAATTATCAGTAAAAAGAAAAAGCAGAAAACTGTCTGATCAGTTTTCTGCTTTTTATGGTATTGTTTAGTCTAAACCAATTTCTTCTTTCACTACATCTACTATACGGTCTACGTAGTTGTTAACTTGTTCTTCCGTTGGAGCTTCAGCCATAACACGTAATAATGGTTCAGTTCCGCTAGGACGAACTAAAATACGACCATTTCCTGCCATTTCTGCTTCAACTTCTTCAATTACCTTTTTGATTGCCGGAACATCCATAGCTCCGTGCTTATCGCTAACTCTTACGTTGACTAATTTTTGAGGATATTCTGTAACTTCCTCAGCTAATTCAGATAATTTTTTACCTGTTTCTTTCATAACATTCAATAATTGAACAGCTGAAAGAAGTCCATCACCTGTAGTATGGAAATCTAAGAACACCATGTGCCCTGATTGTTCTCCACCTAGATTGTAATCATTTTTACGCATTTCTTCCACTACATAGCGGTCTCCCACTTGTGTTTTTAATGCTTTCATTCCTGCAGCTTCTACGGCTTTATGGAATCCTAAGTTACTCATGACTGTAGAAACGATTGTATCTTTTTTCAAGTGACCTTTATCTTTCAAATGTTTCCCGCAAATATACATAATTTTATCTCCATCAACGATATTTCCTAATTCGTCAACAGCTATAATACGGTCGCCATCTCCATCAAAAGCTAAACCAGCGTCAGCTCCTTGTTCGACAACCATTTCTGCTAATTTTTCTGGATGAGTAGATCCAACACCTTCATTGATATTGACTCCATCCGGAGAAACGCCCATTACATCAAATTCAGCATCTAGATCCGCGAATAGACGATTGATCAATGGACTTGTCGCTCCGTTTGCACCATCTAAGCAAACTTGTAGTCCGCTCAAATCGCCAGAGATCGTTTGTTGCAAGAACTGAGTGTATTTTTGAGAACCTTCTTTGTAGTCTTCTACGCTTCCTAAACCAGCTGCACTAGGGCGAGGCAAATTGTCTTCTTGATCCAATAATGCTTCAATTTCTTCTTCTTGCTCATCGGATAGTTTAAAACCATCCGATCCAAAGAATTTGATTCCGTTATCTGGTGCCGGATTGTGTGAAGCAGAGATCATAACTCCAGCAGCAGCTCCTTGAACTCGAGTTAAGTAAGCTACCCCCGGTGTAGAGATAACGCCTAATTTTAGAACTTCGATTCCTACAGATAACAAACCTGAGATCAAAGCATATTCCAGCAATTGACCTGACATACGTGTATCTCTACCAACTAATACACGTGGTTGTTCGTCTCCTTCAGTGTGTTGTGATAATACATAACCCCCAAATCTTCCTAATTTAAAAGCTAGTTCTGGTGTAAGTTCTGAGTTTGCTACCCCTCTTACTCCATCTGTACCAAAATATTTTCCCATTTCAAAAAGCTCCTTTTCAATAATTGAATAGATTGCTTATTCGTTTATCTTTATTTAAATTTAGATATTTCTCTGTTTCATTTTAATGATTACTCATTATTGTTTTCTTCTGAATTCTCACTGCTACTTTCCTCAGAAGATTCCGAACTGCTGCTACTGCTGGAGCTTTGTGAAGATTCTTGCTCCTCAGACTCTTGACTGCTCGTTTCTTCACTGCTTTCAGGAGCAGAACTGGACTCATTAGTTTGGGGTTCTTCAGTTCTGTTCGGCTCAGAGCCGCCCGTTTCTTCTTTCTCTGAAACTGTAATGTCCACTTCAATGGTCTCGGGCAATATCGAACCAACTCCATCAGGAACAGGAACAGTCACTTCCACAGTGGAACTTTCTGTTACACCTGTCACATCAACAGGCACTTGAATTTCTTTCAAAGCATCCAGAACCGCTTCTTCTGCTACAACGCTAGCTGTAGTGTCTTCTCCCTCGGCAAATGCTAATTCATAGCTGTACCCAGATTCCGGAGTGCCTGATTGTTGCAATGACATCGGAATGTCTCTGCTGTTTGATGTCACCGGAATGGTAACAGACACTTCACTTGGCGTTACATCTACATCGAGCTGGTTCCCAGCTGCATCAGTTACAATGACCGGTAAAGTTTGAGTAATATCGGAATTTGTATTTTCCTCCGCAGAAACATTTACTTGTACATTAGCAATTTTTTCCAATGTATCTGCTGCTCCTTCTATCAGAACAGTTTCTGAGTCTACAATAGGTTCACCAGCTTCATATCCTCTGGCTAATGAATCTTCGTTAAACAACACAGATACATCATAATTTTCGCTGACTCGTTCTTGTATAGTGATCTTCACTTCAGCTGGGTAGATCCTATAGTTCAAACCATCGGATAAGCCTGAAGGCAGCAACTCTATGGTGTACGTTCCTTCACCCAACTCATTCAAATCAGGAGTAACAATATCAAAACTCTCTGTTGTCAATGTGTTCAACAAAATAGCTGTCGACCCCTCCAGCAAAACAGAAACTGAATCCGGTATACCCGTCACGAAATATTTTTCTTGGTCAATATTGACTAAAACAGGCAAGTCTGTGATCATTTCCGTACTATTGACTGTTGCACCGCCTGAACGGTTATTTGCATTGATCTGTTTACTATTTTCGTTATTCACATAAGTAAATAATAATGCGGCAAATCCTAGCGCTACAATCCGTAAAAACCAAGGAGAATTCATTATTTTTTCCATCATTTTTTAGAAGCCCCCTTTTTAAAACCGTTGAAGAAAGTTTGAATAGGGTTGACCGTTTGTTCTTCTTCTTCCGACACCAGCGCTTTGGTTAGGAAAACCTCAAAATCTTCTCTAGAAAGATCTCGGTATAGATTTCCACTTTGGGTAATACTGACTCCCCCAGTTTCTTCGGAAACAACAACGGTTAAAGCATCCGATACTTCGCTTAGACCAATCGCAGCTCTATGACGAGTTCCTAACTCTTTAGAAATCAATGAACTCTCAGAAAGCGGCAAATAACTAGCGGCTGAAGCGATTTTATAATCTTGGATGATTACTGCTCCATCATGCAATGGAGTATTTGGTATAAATGTATTGATCAGTAATTCTCCAGAAATATCTGCACCCATCGAAATACCCGTGTTGACATATTCTTCTAAACTTGTTTCCATTTCAATCGCAATTAATGCTCCTATGCGTCGTTTACTCATATATTGTACAGACTTTAGTATACTTGATACAAGGTCTTCTCCAGGGTTCTTTTTCTTTTTCTTGCGATTAAATAAAGAACCTCTACCTAAATGTTCTAATCCTCTGCGCATTTCTGGTTGGAAAATAATGATCAAGGCTAATACGGCCCATTGGATCACTAAATCGACAATCCATTCTACTGTTTGCAGCTGGAAGAAATAACTCCCAACCTTTATCAAAACAATAATAGCAATCCCTTTCAATAACTGAACAGCTCTTGTTCCTCTGACAACAATAATTAATTGGTAGATAAAAAATGCAACGATCAAAACATCTATGATGTTGATTAACGAACGCCATGTAAAAAGTAGTGACCAATCTATTGACATGTGGACACCTCCAAAAGTGTAAAATTGTCACTCAGTCCATATTATAGCACAGTTTAGTTTGAATGACGTTATTTGATGATACGTTAAGAGCTCTTTTTATCGTTTTCTAACTCTTCTTTCCTCAGGTCAAAAAATACAAAAAAAGACTAGAAACAAGAATACTGTTTCTAGTCTGCTCTAATGAGTCATGCAGGATTCGAACCTGCGACCCTCTGATTAAAAGTCAGATGCTCTACCAACTGAGCTAATGACTCATAAATTAAACCAGCATGGCTTCGTCCTAATCTCACAAAGGGAAACCCTTCACTACCTTTGGCGCTAAGAAGCTTAACTACTGTGTTCGGCATGGGAACAGGTGTGACCTTCTTGCCATCAAAACCACACATGGTTTAATTTAACTGGGCTAGCTGGATTCGAACCAACGCATGAGGGAGTCAAAGTCCCTTGCCTTACCGCTTGGCTATAGCCCATAAATGGTGGAGGGGGGCAGATTCGAACTGCCGAACCCGAAGGAGCGGATTTACAGTCCGCCGCGTTTAGCCACTTCGCTACCCCTCCAATAAAATCATTGCAGAAAACATATTCAAAAATCAGCAACAAGAATATAATACAATTAAACACACCATTCTGTCAAGAGAGAAAATGTTTTTTTGTTTTATTATTCATAATCCTGAATAATTCACTCGGCTAAAAGGCAACCTAAATGCAATTTGATTGCTGCTTTTTGACATTATTAGTTGGTTGGATGAATTTTTAATTTAACCCCTTATTGCTCTAAGAAACAACTGAATGGCTGAAGCTTCTACTCCTTCCATTCGCTTACAACACTAAAGGTTTCACATAACAAATCAGACGATTTACTTCTTTAAAACCAACTTTCTGATGAACCTCTTGACTAAGAGAATTGTCGAATTCTACATCTGAAGCTATTTGCGTGCAGCCCTTACCTTTAGCCCATTCTTCTCCTGACAAGATCAGCTTGCGCGCTAATTGGCGCTGACGAAAATCTGGTTTCACATAAATACCTTCTACATAAGCTACAGGTGCTGAAGTGGTTCCTTCAACATATTCATACCTTAAAGATACATGGATGAAACCTGCAATCTCTTTATTTTCTTTAGCCACTATTATGCTGTTTTTTTTACTTTCCAACATGTGTTCGAATTCTTTTACTAAAACAACAGACTCATTTTCTTTGAACAACAATTGCCCCATTTCAGCAACATCAGAAATATCAGAAAGTTTCATTTCTTGAATCGTTGTCATTCTTCAACATCCTCAGTATTTTGTCATCTCACTTGATTAACCATGCTTTTTTTGATGCTCTTTTTTCAACTTGAGGTAATCTTCATCTTCTCTGACGATCTTCCATTTCTTTTCAAAAATAGCAGCTGACTTTGCTTTTTCTTCATCAATCGTTCGTTCCTTAATTTCGCCGTTTTCCTTATATTTTCTTCCGCCTTTATAGTTTGCGTAGCGTCTAGATCTGGTATAGCCCATTTGAAGGAATTTTCTAGCCATATCCATCCCGACAAAGTCCTTGTCTTCTTTATATTTCAAATACATTTGGTAAATTTTTTCAGACGATTCTGCAGCGATTTCCGGAGTTTTAAATCGCCAATGAGGAAGTATCTCACTTTTGTACGGCTCTACCAACAGTACGCCTTGTTCTCCTCTTCCTACTCTATATAACTCAGGTTGCTTGCGGAAATTAATCTCATCAAAATCAAGTTCGTAATCGAACGACATTTCATCACCTCTTTAAAAGATTAATTGAACAGAATTCTAATTTCTTTATTTTTTCTCCTACTACAATAAATACTTACCATCATATTCAACCTTACTCTACTTGTTCATACCAATCAATTTTTATGTTTTATTAGAATATGGATCCAAATGGTAGTTCGTAAAAGTATCTAAAAAGAAAAAACAGGTTTACAAAAAGTTTATAGAAACCTTTGTAAACCTGTTTTTTTCGTATGATGCCGGCTGCAGGATTTGAACCTGTGACCTCCGCGTTACGAGTGCGATGCTCTACCAACTGAGCTAAGCCGGCGAACGCGATTATTCCTGAAACTAAAATGACCCGTACGGGATTCGAACCCGTGTTACCGCCGTGAAAGGGCGGTGTCTTAACCGCTTGACCAACGGGCCTTAAAGACTTGTACTTATTAAGCACAAAAAGAATTATATAAAATATTGTATCCATTGTAAATAGAAGATTGTCTTTTTCCGCTATTTTTAATTTTATTCTAATAATTATTCATTAATTTTGCTTTTTTGCATATTTAACAACAAAAAAACTAGAAATTAGTCCATTCTATTGGAATTGAATTCCCAACAAAATGAATAAATTCTAGTTTTCTAATAAAATTTAGTCAGCTATAATATCTTGATATTTTTCTGGCTTGCGTTCAAATAAAGTTACCACATAGGGACAAACTGGAACAATCTTTTTACCTTCATTTTTCATTTCTTGAACAGTACGATCTACTAATTGTTCTGCTACTCCTTGGCCTCTTAGGCTAGGATCTACAAAAGTATGGTCGACCAATACTTTATCTTCCCCAGAAGGTACATAAGTGATTTCAGCAATTAAATTTCCAGCCTCATCATTTTTATAAAAACGATTTTCCCCTTTTTCGAAGTCCATGGTATCTACCACTCCTTTTATCATTTGAATCTATTTTAGCACTTCTCAAGGAGCCCTTCCAGTTTTCTTGTTTCTATTCCAATCGGTCAGTTTTTAACTTCAAATAGTTTTGCTCAATTTTTCTACTGTAGTTTTTATATTTTTGCTATGGCAAATCGTTGATATGACAGCTACTCCATTTGCACCTGCTGAACGAACTCTAACAGCATTATCTCCTGTTATGCCTCCTATTGCCACAATAGGGAACTTTCTATACTGTTTTCGTATGGTTTCTAGAACAGCCAAACCTGTTGGAGGCTGGGCATCTTTCTTAGTCTGAGTTTTGTATATTGGACCAATTCCTACATAATCAGCACCATCTCCTATAGCTTTTTTCATATCGTCAGCATCATGAACAGAAACTCCTATAATTTTCCCTCTGGCTTGTTCACGAAAGCTAGAAATAGCTAAATCATTTTGACCAACATGAATGCCATCAGTATTTAATTTCAGTGCTAAATCGACATCATCATTTATGATAAAAGGAACTTGATAAGCTGCGCATAACTTTTGACAATCAGAAGCAAACTTTTCATACGCTTGTCCTGTTAAAGATCCTTCTCCTTTTTCACGCAATTGAAAACAGGTTATCCCTGCTTCTAATGCTTCGTGTAGTGTTTTTAGTGGTTCCTTTTTACAATCATTAGATCCCATAATAAAATAAACTTCTAAAAAATCATTCTTCATTCACTACTACCTCGCAAATTCCTTTTTGTTGGTTAAAAGCAAAATGATTTGTCGGTCCTTTACCTTTCCCTATAAAAAGAGGGTTGCTGATTGCCAAGTGGACAAACTTTTTAGCTTCAATAATGGCCTCAGGTATAGAATATCCTTTTGCTAAATTAGCGGCAATCGCTGCTGAAAAAGTACAACCAGTACCATGTGTATGAACGGTCTTTTTTCTAGGAGTCGTCATCCTAAAATCTTTCTTGCGACTATACACTCGGTCGACTGCATCTTTTTCCACTGTGTGTCCTCCTTTCATTACTACCCACTGTGCCCCCATTTGTAAAATTATACGAGCAGCTCTTTCCATATCTTTCGAACTCTTAATTGATATCCCAGTAAGAACTTCCGCTTCAGGTATATTAGGGGTACAAACAGTTGTTAATGGCAGCAACTGCTCAACCAGTGCTCTAATAGCTGAGTTCTGTAAAAGTTTCTCCCCACCTTTCGCAATCATCACAGGATCAAGAACCAAAGGAATATTTCGTTCTTGTAAAACAGCAGCTGTTGCCTCAACAATTTCAGCAGAGAACAGCATACCCGTTTTGATGGATTTGACAGAAAAATCATCTAATACTGTTAACAGCTGTTGTTGAACAAAACTTGATTCGACTTTAAAAACTCCATGAACTCCTAATGTGTTTTGATCGGTTAAAGCTGTTATTACTGTCGTTCCAAATACGCCAAGTTCTTGAAAAGTTTTTATATCTGCTTGAATTCCAGCTCCTCCTCCTGAATCAGATCCTGCAATCGTCAATGAAATCATATACTCACCTCTGCAATTTTTTGTAAATTATTCATAAACTCAACTGCAAATGAACCAGCTTTATCAGTACAGAGTTCAGCTGCGTATTTGTAGTCTTTTAGGGTAGCAGCTAAGACTTCCAAGTCTTCTTCTTTATTACTGCTGGCTAATGATGCCGTACAAATTGCACTCAGTAAGCAGCCCGTTCCTGTGGTATGTGTTGCAGTTTCATTTCCCCCATTAATGGTGTATTCAATCTCACCATTTGTTACATAATCAGTTTTTCCTGTCACTGCTATCAGACACTCATATTCTAAAGCGACTTTTTGTGCTATTGTACTGGGATTCAAAATACCTTCACCACTATCAACCCCTTTTACTTGCCATTCTTCTCCCGCTATAGCTGCTAACTCTCCAGCATTGCATCGGATCAAGCTGAATTTGACTTCCTTTAATAAACGAAGAACCGCTTTCTTTCTATAATCTGTAGCCCCCACACCTACAGGATCAAGTACGACTGGGATATCTAATTCATTTGCTTTTATACCAGCAACTAGCATAGATTTCATTGTACAATCATTTACAGTCCCAATATTAATCAGTAATCCTTCAGCAGAAGAGACTACGTCAGCAACCTCCTTTATTTCATCAGCCATAATAGGGGATGCTCCTACTGCAAGTAATCCATTTGCTGAAAAATTAGCTACCACATAATTCGTCATACAATGTATCAATGGCGCTGCTTGTTTAATTTTAGATAACATTCTCAACTACTCCTTTTTCTCAATATATCGTTTTTTGTTAAAGTACTTCTCTACAAATCAGGTAAATAATCACTGTTTATCCTCCTTTTTGACAGAAGCAAAAAAGGGTCTCTACAATAGTTGTAGAGACCAAAAAAAGTGTATAAAACACTATTGCTCCCTACGTCAGTATTAACTAACAGGTTCAAAGGGTCAGGTTTTAACCTTCTCAACACACTTGTGTCCCCCCGCAATCAAACGTTTTACAAAAGAAAAGCCCCCCATAAAAATGGAGAGCTCAATACATATTTATTTCATATGTAAACAGTGCTCCCTACGTCAGTGTTAACTAACAGGTTCAAAGGGTCAGGTTTTAACCTTCTCAACACATCTGTGTCCCCCTGCAAAACATTTAATTACTTATAACTCTACTACACATAAAGGTGAAATGCAATGAGCAGCACGGATACCATACTTGTTTGAATAAAATAAAAAAGACACTCCAGTTTAGCCAAGTCAGCTGACCAAACTGGAGTATCCTAAAAAATTATTTATCTTCATTTAATAATTCGTCTTCTGATGAATACCCTAAGTCATCTAATGTTTCATCCAACTTATCAGCTGGAATCGTTTCATCACCTTTTGGCTCTGCAGCTGTTCCATTCACATTTCCATGAGCTTCTACAGATTCATCGTAATTATCTGAAGGATCATATGAAGTTTCTTCATCAGCACTATATTTATCTTTTAATCCTTGAGTTTTTTCCATTCCTGCTTCTCTTAACTCTTTACCTTTTTCCATTCCTGTATCTTTTACATCTACAAACTTGCTTTTTATATCTGTTCTTAATTCTTTACCCGATTTTGGTGCAAATAATAAAGCCACTAATGCACCTGCTAAAGGTAAAGCAATCATTTTAGCTAGTTCCATATGTTTAACTTTAGCAGGCATTGCTTTTGTAGCTCCTTTAGCTAATTTCGCATCCATCATCATTTTCTTCTTAGCTAAATGATGAGAGGATGGCATATGATCCTTGGCCATCTCAAATGCGTCTTGTGCGTAATCCATACCCGTATTCATTAATTTTGATGCTTTCATTTTATTTGTGCCCCTTTCGAATTATAATACCGATTTTCAACCTCTATAGGAGATAACGTCTATAAGAACATCATATAACATAAATGAGAATGTCAAAAGCAATACGCATTATAAGAAGTAAAAACAAATCTACTTATTATAAAAAGCCACTATTAAAAAGTCTTACTGCATACAAAAAAAGCCATACAAATAACTGTAATACAGCATTTGTATGGCTTTTGACTCATTTGTATTAAGAAAGCCACTTGCCGGATTCGAACCGGCGACCTCTTCCTTACCATGGAAGCGCTCTACCGACTGAGCTAAAGCGGCACTTTTATAAGTGGATCTGTAATTTTATGTAAAAAA
>NZ_JBHFIG010000019.1:0-1347 GCF_057334175.1 Desemzia sp. AGC72 | reverse complement strand
ATGAAGGTTTTTTTACTTCTCCCTCAGCAACGTATTTTATTATAACAGGAATCAGAAATAGCGTCAATAGTTTTTTTAACATTTAGTTCACTTTTTGTATAACATCTACTTGAGCCTTCATAGCTTTGGTCAGCACGTTGACCTCTATAGTGCAGTCTTAACAGTGTTTTTATGCATTTCAAGCATAAAAAATGCATGTTCTTTATTGTGTTTTTCCTCTATACTTTGATAGAGCCAATACTATTTTTTCGTTTTCTCACTTTTCAAAGTGGTGTAGTCTTCTATTTAAAATTTATTTCATCTCGTCAGGTAACTTATCAATTATCTTTTGAACTCGGTTTTCTCTTTTAGTACCTGCTCGCTTAAAACCCTATTTTTTCTATGTTCTTAGAATCGGCATTTTAAAAAATCAATTCCTAATTTTTAGAGTTATTCCTTATGAACGTACCTTATATAATCGTATCAGCTTTATACTTTATTTTGTGATTTTCTAATAAACTTTCCACTCATTGATTACAGGCTCTATATTTAGTCGAGTTATCAAGATCCGTAATACAAAAAGGCATTTACTGTAACCGGTTAAATTTTCTAGTCTTTTACAGTATAGGACTCTAATTTTCTAAACACATCATTTTTAAACTTTAATCGATCAAAGAAGAATTATGTTGATCAAACCCTGCTATTATAATACCTAATTTAGTTGCTGCACTATTATCCTTACTTGCTTTCACTTAAAAAGCAGTTGCGTAAAATTTAAAAAAATACATACCATAAGTTCAACCGATTCTACTCCTTCATCTTTTACAATACATATTTTTCCCATTGAATAATGGACAAACCGATTATGGAACCAACATAACCAGTTTTAGAAGAGCTAATGTATATATGGAAGGATCGAAGTTGATACAGACACATTCAAGGGATTTATTCTTATAAGTTTCAATAGACATCAAGAAAAGATGTAAGAGGAGGTAATAAGTATCTTATGTAATCAATAGACAGTGGATGTTTTACCCACTCTACCTTTACTTATTAATGATCTGTAAGATTATTAATGAGTTTTTTCATCGTTATCAGTGTCCAGTAATCATAAGTCTAAAATGTCTTTACTTTTTATTCAAAAAGCAGTTGGCATTCACAGGAACATCTCCACTCAAATAAAAACTTATAGCCTCTGGCTAAAATTAAGAACAGAAAAAGCAGTTTTCATGACCTTATTGCCTAAGGTTTGCCTTGTAAATTGTCATACTTTCAATTATATAAAAACAATTAGAAACCATCATGGATGTTATTCAACCAAAAATCATCATTTTAGATTTTTTATAGAGTCTTGTTCTCTCTATAAAA
>NZ_JBHFIG010000018.1:0-155179 GCF_057334175.1 Desemzia sp. AGC72 | reverse complement strand
TGATGAGATCTGTCATGGTTTTCCAAGAAAAGAAGTCCTTAAAAATGGAGATTTAATCAAAGTTGATACGGTTATTAATTTGAAAGGAGCTTTATCAGATTCCTGTTGGAGCTATGTTGTTGGAGAATCAACTCCTGAGAAGGAACATTTAATGGAAGTTGCTCTAAAAGCTATGTATAAAGGTATTGAACAGGCACAAGTTGGAAACCGTATAGGAGATATCGGTCATGCAATTCAAACGTACGTTGAAAGTGAGAATTTGTCCGTTGTAAGAGACTTTTTAGGTCATGGTGTCGGTCCAACATTGCATGAAGATCCTCACGTTCCTCCCTATGGAGAACCAGGTAAAGGCTTACGGCTGAAAGAAGGCATGGTTATTACGGTTGAGCCTATGGTAAACACAGGAACATGGAAAGTAAAAATGGACGATAATGATTGGACAGCTCGAACAAAGGACGGCGGATTAAGTTGCCAATACGAACACACGATAGCAATTACAAAAGATGGCCCTCGTATTTTGACTTCTCAAAAAGATCAATAATTAAGACTATTTTCAGAAGAAATTAACGATTCAACGCAAAAAGGTCTGGTTTTTAACCAGACTTTTTTGCGTTGAAAATAACCTTAAACTAACAAATTTCTCAATACCCGTTTTTATCCAATATTATGTATTAAAATTGGATGCTGGATTTATCACAATAATAATTTTACTGGAGACGACTATTTATGACTAAATTGACTGAATATAAACAACTTCTTTCAAAGAATTATGATAAAGCAGTTGAATTTTTGCTTAAAAAATATGGTACAGCAGAAGATGATTATTTCAATGAAAAATCATATGAACGATTTTAAAAGGTGAAATAAAAAATATCACAAAAGGGAAGTTTTCAAAGTCTGTTGACGGCTTAGAGTGTCACCATATTGATGAAGACAAATTTTTAAATATGACAAATAAGGATTCTATAAAAGATCAGAGTATTCCTTTTGAATATCACCAAAAAGAAAAATTAGTTTTTTGTGATGTGATAGAACATACTATTCTTCATATCTTAATTGCAAAAGAAACATCATTAAGTTTTGGATCTACAGGGTATATGGTTTTTTTAATACCTAAAATACAGGACTGGTATCTTGATAAAGTTATTCCTCAAAAAAGTAAACACCATATCACTTGTTACCATAAAGCATACATAAAACCAGAAGAAGCATCTGAATTATTAGAAATAATGGACAATATATTGTTCATTACGGAAGAAAAAGCCCAACAAGAAAAGCAAGAAAAGATAAAGAACATAATAGAGAAAGGTAATTTCAAAAGCTTGAATAACGATAGTCCTAGATCTGAGATTGTTCGTGCAATGTATGATTTGAAAAAAACGGGAGCTTCTGGATATTTTTATATATTTGAAGAATTTATTTACTCAAAAGAACGCGGAAAAAGAACACTTCAGCCTGTAGAATTTGAACTTTTTGAAAGAAACATTAAAAAAATATAATCAAGACGGAATACTTAAAAATATATTATTATATATTAGCTATATTGAAGAAGAAATGGATTATCAAGAATATTCTTCAAAATCTAAGTTATACTCTAAAACAAAAGAAGAAATTGAAAATGAAGAAAGAATATAAAAAGAAAGCCTGAAAAAGCTAGAAAAGTTAAAAGCAGAAGAATTTTATTCAACTTATCCCAAATTCAAAAAAATAAATATAAATTATGATGTGAAGCGTAAAGAAATTACTGCATTGTTATTCAAACTTAATGAACAGTATAATAGCTTCATAAAATTCCAGCCAGCAATGAAAAAATATAGTATGGATGAACTTTTAAAAAAATTGCATTCG
The DNA here is from genome assembly GCF_057334175.1 of Desemzia sp. AGC72. Taxonomy (NCBI): domain Bacteria; kingdom Bacillati; phylum Bacillota; class Bacilli; order Lactobacillales; family Carnobacteriaceae; genus Desemzia; species Desemzia sp. AGC72. The sequence continues at coordinate 153,331 of NZ_JBHFIG010000018.1, read as the reverse complement.
GTTGTGAAATAGTAATAACAAATTTTATAGTGTCAATTTTAAGTGTACCCAAAATTGACATAGGCAAGACGTTATCTTTTCGCTTTTTAGTGCGGATTATGAGTGACGATTAAATGCATTGAGAAAAAGGAGCGAAAAAGATGAAAGTAGGCTCTGCGCGTGTATTCACGACTGACCAAAATTCAGATCGACAAGTTGATGTCTTGGAAAGAGCTGGGGCAAAGAAGACCTTTCAAGAAAAATGACCAGAAAAAGTCTGACCGAACGATTGGAGCTACAAAAAGCACTTCAATTCCTGCGTGAGAAAGATATTCTGATTGTAGAATCTTTGGATCGGTTAGGACAGAACTACGATGATATTGTCCAAATGGTTCAGAAGCTAGATAAAAAAGAAATTGGTGATCCAAATCTTTAAAAGTTGATTCGAAACATGATTGTGCAGTTATTGTCTTAGACGGCTTAAAATAAACGTGAAGAGATTAAACGGAAACAGCAGCAAGGAGTGGAAACAGCTAAACGAAAAGGGCATTATCAAGGTTGTCCAGTGAAGTATTTAGCGGACGCGAAGAACCCGCGAAATCGGATGACCTACCATGAGATTGTGAATAAGTTGGAGCAAGATGATTGTAGAAGAAACTGGAGTTACAAGGATACGGTCTATCGCATCCGGAAAGAAGTGGAGGTTTATAAATAAAGTATATGAAGATATTCAATTCAAAAAATAACAGTAAACAAATTTATTAATTAAAGGAAAAAATTAGACGTCAAATATTTTATAATGACACAAGAACTTTAATAAGGAGTGAAAATATTGATAGAAGAAAGCATAACATCTATCGAAAATGCATCTGATTTATTATCCTTAATACCCGAGATTGTAAATCTCTTTGGAATAGCTGTATCAGCACTTGTTGCTTTCATTGTTGCAAAGGTACAATCAAAAAATACTGAGATACAATTAGATAAACAAATTAAGGCTGAAGTAGAAAAAATAAAAATTCAATATGAATTGGAACAAAAAAGAGATAATATTAATTTTCTAAATAAATTTAAGTTGGAAAAACTTACTGAATTGTACGATTTAGTCGCACAAAACTTAAGGTACATTAATAAGGTAACTCTTCTTTTTGAAAAGTTACTAAGGAGCAAGCAACTCAGTGAAATTTCAAAAGAAGAAATAGATATTTTTTTGAAAGAACGAAATATTATTGAAGAAGAGTCTTTTGAGAAAGGCATAAAAAAACAAATAAGTATAGTGTCAAATTACTTTCCAATTTTAAAAAATAAGTGGGAACAAATCAGTTCCTTGGAACATAAGATTATCGACTTGTACCCTGATCAAATATTAGGAACCTTAACTATAAAGAGAGAAGAATATTCAAGATTCCTACTTCCTGCCAGTTACACTCTAAATGATTATTTAGAAGATACCCGAGGAGTACAAAGTGAATACTTATCTTATATGGAGATAATAGCCAAAGAAATTGGAAATATAATGGATAGTCTTGAACCTTCCCATAGAACTGATTAGGTTTTGAATTTGAAACCGATAATATAAATTCGGTAAATTTTAAATCTCAAGTCAGTAATGAGAAATCTGAAAGTTAATTAGTTGATAATATTTTAGACCGAAGTAAGACCTTCGGTCTTTTTTTGTATTCATAACTTAAGAGTATTGACTATGATTTTCAGTTTCAGTGAAATCAAAACATACGACGGTGTCATATCTTATAGTTAAAAAGGAAATGGAAAAAGGGCAACAAATTCTCCACTTAAAGAGATTCTTGTTGCCCTTTCTTTATTCCACTTAGAATATGATACCCAACACAAGTGCGCCCAAGATGAACCAGTAGGAGGGAATATTCAACTTCAGGAGGCCAAAGAGAGTCACTACAAAAATGAGGAGGGCTAGCAGGCTGCCGAGGGAAGTGAACGCAGCTGGACACTGACAGATGCCATCAGAGCCAATGAGCCGATGCTCACTCCCCGTAATACAACCGAGAGAAACTGGGACTCTTGAATTTTTCCAAATAGCGGTCCGAGGAAGAAAATCAGCAGGAAAGCCGGCAGGAAAATGCCAATCGTACCCAATATGCCGCCCGGAACGCCATGCAGGAGGGTCTCAATGAACGTTGCTGTCGTGAAGACCGGTCCCGGCGTGAATTCTCCTACCGCGACGGCATCTAGGAGCTGCGACTGAGTCAGAATCTGGTAGTTCTTCACAAATTCCGCTTGCAGGAAGGCAATCAGGATATATCCGCTTCCGTACAGGACAGAGCCTATTTTTAAGAAGGTCAAAAACATCAGGCCGAGTGACATCGGTTCTATAGCGAAATTATATTTCCGACTTTCACTGAACTTGTTCAAAAGCCAGTAAGCCGCCCCGCAAATCAGCAAGGTGGAAATCTCGTTGAGACCTATGAGCAATAGGCCTATACCCAGGACAAGAACCAAGTAAGCAGGGACACCCTTCAACGCATTTCGTGATAATTTCCAGAGAGCCTGGGCGATGACCGCTACCACTACCGGCTGAATAAAGTCAAAAACGGTTTGGATGGCTGGCAAATGGCCGAAACTGCGGTAGAAAAAACCGATTGCCATCACTATCAACATGGCTGGCAGTATGAAGGCAGCGCCAGCTAGGAAGAGGCCCGGCCTTCCACCCATCTTATAGCCAATCAGGATAGCTAATTCCGTCGAATTGGGTCCTGGAATAAGGTTGGTGAACCCCATTAAATCAAGGAACTCCTTCTTTGTCATCCAATTCCGCTTGGAGACCAGCTCCTCCTCCATCATGGCGGTATGCGCAGCTGGTCCCCCAAAAGCCACGGTTCCCATTCTTAGGAACACGAGTATGATTTCCTTATGTATCTTCTTCATTATATCTCCTCCAACTTCACTCTCTTCACAGTTTTTTACCCAGTAAAGCATACCATTAAAAGTATACTTTATTAGTGTGGAGAATGTGTAAAGGTAAAGTAAAAAGGCCACTAGGGCATAAAGTAAGAGGATATATTTTTTATGTTTTGGCATATCTACGGTTTAATTTTTTGTTTTAATATTTCTACATAGTAAATGTGACTAAAATTTACAGCTCTTTTTAAGATGTCTTTTCTCTCAAAAAAAAGACTTTTGCTAATTAATGACAAAATAATGAACGTTTTCTAATTTTGTAAACAGCTTAATGAAAGGGTTTTTAGATGTAAAATTCAATCATTGCCATTTCAGTGTGAGGTAATGTTACATGGTAATTGCATATTTTAATTGATTTCTCATTAAAACATCATTATAATTTTAATTTGTACTAGAGAATAGTGCGTGAATGCTTCAAAATAATGAGATGTTCGTATTTTTTGCAAAAGGAGATGAGGCAACGTTGATTAAACTGCAAAATGTAAATAAATATTTTGGAGACCACCATGTACTGAAAGATATCAGTCTAGAGGTGGCGGAAGGGGAGAAAATCGTTATTATCGGACCTTCTGGTTCTGGTAAAAGTACGACTGTAAGATGTATGAACTTCCTTGAGGAACCGACATCAGGAGAAGTTTTTATTGAAGGCAAACAAGTGACTGCAAAAAATAAATTAGAAGTTGTGCGCAATTCTTCTGCAATGGTTTTTCAACAGTTCAACCTCTATCCGCATATGACGGTGTTGGAAAATCTGACGATTGGTCCAATAAAGCTGCAAAAAAAATCTAAAAAAGAAGCAGAAGAAACAGCCTATAAGTATTTAGATATCGTAGGACTGAGAGAGAAAGCCAATGTTTATCCGTCCACTTTATCAGGAGGACAACAGCAAAGGGTCGCTATCGCGAGATCCCTTTGTTCAGAAACGAAAATCATTTTATTCGACGAACCGACTTCAGCTTTGGATCCGGAAACGGTGCAAGAAGTGCTGGATGTTATGATCCAGCTGTCGAGTATGAATATCACGATGGTCGTCGTGACACACGAAATGGGATTTGCAAGGCAAGTAGCAGATCGAGTTATTTTTATGGATGAGGGAACGATTCTGGAAGTAGGGACTCCAGAACATTTCTTTGATAATCCGACTCATGAACGAACGAAAGAATTTTTAAGCAAAATTTTACGATAAAAAAAGGGATAATCAACTAATTAGGGGGAAAAAGAGATGAAAAAAAGAAATCTATTCGCTACATTGATGTTGTCCAGTTTGTTGTTTTTAGGAGCTTGTTCGTCAGATGAAGGTTCAGCGACTGAGCCGACAAGCAGTGCGGATCAAGTTACCATTGAATCCATCAAAGAAGCAGGCGTATTAAAAGTGGGAGTCAAAGAAGACGTTCCAAACTTTGGTTTGAAAAATACCGAGACCGGAGAAATCGAAGGTTTTGAAATCGATATTGCGAAGAAATTAGCCGAAGATATTTTAGGCGACCCAGACGCTATCGAATTGACGCCAGTTACAGCAAAAACACGTGGACCATTATTGGATAACGGCGAAGTGGATATGATCATCGCTACATTTACCGTAACCGATGAACGAAAAGAAACTTACAACTTTACTGACGCTTATTATGAAGACGCAGTTGGTTTGCTGGTCAAAAAAGACAAAAACTATGAAGGTTTGAAAGATATGGATGGAGCAACTATCGGAGTATCGCAAAGTTCAACAACAGCTGATGCTATTAATGCAGAAGCTGAACAATACGACATCACGATGGACTTTTCTGAGTACGCAACTTATCCAGAAATCAAAGCGGCTTTAGATTCTGGTCGTGTAGATGCATTCAGTGTGGACAGATCAATCTTGGCTGGTTACTTGGATGATTCTACTGTGATCTTACCAGATCGTTTTGCTACTCAAGATTATGGAATTGCGACTAAGAAATCTAATGCAGAGTTGGCAGAGCACGTAAATGAGTTGATCACTACATGGGGAGAAGACGGCACTCTTGATGGATTGGTTTCAGAGTGGGGACTGAATGAATAATGAACAGTACAAATCCGTTCGCTCTTTGGAGATGGGAGGCTCTGTTTCAAAACTTTAACAGTATTGGGACTGGTTTTTTAAGGACACTTCAAATCGCTGTTTTAGCCTTGCTGCTTTCTTTGGTGATAGGTGTATTCGTTGGTATCCTCTCCACAGCTCAAAGCTGGCTGCCGCGTTCTATTGCGCGGGTGTACGTGGAGATTTTCCAAAACATTCCGCTGGTCATTCAGATTTTCTTCATGTACAACGGTTTGGCTATGGCTGGTTTAGTGTTGAGTGAATTCACTATCGGGGTAGTAGGTGTTGGGCTGTATCACGGAGCGTATGTCGGAGAAGTCGTTCGGGCCGGTATCTTATCCATGCCAAAAGGTCAGCATGAAGCCGCCTATTCTCAAGGATTCAATTACACGCAAACGATGCGATATATCATCTTGCCGCAAATGGTGAAAAGTATTTTGCCGCCATTAACGAACCAAGCGGTCAATTTGATCAAAAATACATCTGTATTGGCGATCATCGCTGGGGCAGACTTGATGTATGCAGCTGACTCTTACGCTTCTTATTCGTTAAATTACGGACCGGCTTATGTTATAGCGGGGCTGCTGTATTTCTTATTGTGCTTCCCGCTGGCTACTTTCTCTCGGAAATACGAAGAGAAGTTGAAAAAGAATGATTCCGTAGTAGTGGATATTCCGGAGGTGATGGAATGATCGAGTCTCTAAAAACCGTGTTTACTCAGCCTAACGTACTCTTTTTATTGGATGGGTTAAAAACGACTTTGCTGATTTCTTTAGGAGTGGTCATTCTTTCCATCCTATTCGGAACTCTTTTAGGATTAGTGCGAAATTATGAAAGAAAGTTTTTTGGCAAATTAGCCGGATTTTATATCGAGTTGTTTCGTAATACACCGTTGCTGCTGTGGATGCTGGGTTGCGCCTTCTTGATTCCAGGGAGTACAATCTTATGGAAAGGGTCGTTTGCATTATTCCTGTATACGGCTGCAGTAGTGGCCGAAATCGTTCGTGGGGGATTAAACGCGATTCCAAAAGGACAATTTGAAGCGGCTCACTCTCAAGGGTTCTCATTTTTTCAAACTTTGTGGTACATTATTTTGCCGCAAACGTTCAAAAAAATCATTCCGTCTTTGTTGTCGCAAGTGATTACGACCATCAAAGATACCTCATTCCTTGCTGGGTTGGGAATCATGGAGTTCACTCGAAGTGGACAAGTGATTTTAGGGAAAGTTACTAAAACCTCAGAAGTCTTCATGATTTATGCTTTCTTAGCGTTAGTGTATTTCTTGATTTGCTTTACTTTGTCTGTTTTAGTCAGAACTTGGCATAGCAGAAATTCAGAAAATGTGTGATGGACCTATCATGAATAAAAATAGTGCATATTCCTTAGTGAAAAAGGGTATGTGCTGTTTTTTTTATTTATTTTATTTGAAAAAGAGATTAGATGATAAAATTACGTACATAATGACTTGTTTTTATAATATCGTTCGTTAGGTTGGTTAATGAATTATAAGTTTTCTATAAACATTTTATAGTATATACCAATATATAAAAGTGTTTAGTTTATAATTTATAAAGACTATTTATAAAAGGGTTTTTATTAATTTTTATATCGAAATACAAATATATACCATATTTGATGTCAGGTGTTCTGACATGCAAAGTAAGGTTTAGATAATTATTTTTGCAAATTGAATGAAATGTGTTGCAACCTTCGTTATTTGATGTTAGTTTTTATAACATGTTATAAAAATAGCTGGTCAAAAGGAGGAGTTAAAGATGTTTGAAGCAACAGATACACTTTGGGTTTTGATAGGAACGGTATTGGTGTTTTTTATGCAAGCAGGATTTGCGATGGTAGAAACTGGGTTCACTCGGGCAAAAAATGCCGGGAATATCATCATGAAAAACTTAATGGATTTTGTATTAGGGTCTTTGATGTATTGGATCATTGGGTTTGGAATTATGTTTGGACCGAGTATTGCAGGTTTTATCGGAGCTCCTGATTTATTCGTCCAAGGGAATTATGATTCAACGATTCCTGGTAACGTATTTTTAATGTTTCAAACAGTTTTTGCTGCAACTGCGGCTACGATTGTTTCAGGGGCAATGGCTGAGCGGACAAAGTTCAGTTCGTACTTGATTTATACGTTGGTCATTTCAACTATTGTTTACCCAATATCAGGTCACTGGATCTGGGGCGGCGGATGGTTGTCTGAATTAGGATTTATAGATTTTGCGGGTTCAACGGCAGTTCATATGGTAGGTGGTGTCTCAGCTTTGATTGGGGCTAAAATACTCGGTGCTCGTATTGGGAAATATGACAAAGATGGAAAAGCACGTGCTATTCCTGGTCATAGTTTGACACTGGGAGCTTTAGGAGTCTTCATTCTCTGGTTTGCTTGGTTCGGCTTTAATGGGGCGTCAACGGTATCAGCCACAGGTGACGAAACGTTGACATTGATCGGAACCATCTTTTTAAATACAAACCTTTCTGCAACAACCGCAACGCTAATAGCTATGGCAATCACTTGGATGAAATACGGCAAGCCAGACATTTCAATGACGTTAAACGGCTCGCTTGCTGGTCTTGTAGGAATCACTGCTGGTTGTACAGTCGTTACGCCAATCGGAGCAGTTGCAATCGGAGCGCTCTCTTCTATGGCTTTAGTATACGGTCTGGAATTTATAGAAAATAAAGCAAAAATCGATGATCCAGTGGGAGCTTTTGGAGTTCATGGAATAGCGGGATCTTTAGGAACGATTTTAGTAGGCGTATTCGCTGTTGATGGCGGAATTTTGTATGGCGGAAGCTTTGAATTGCTTAGCGTACAAATACTTGGAGTTTCAGCAGTTGCATTGTGGGTGGCTGTGACGATGACTGCTACGTTCCTTGTAATTGATAAAACCGTTGGACTGCGAGTCAGTAAAGAAGAAGAAATTGCCGGAATGGATGTCTCAGAACATGGCTTGAAATCTAGTTATGGAGATTTTGTTACTGTACCTTTTGGTCAAGTTCCTGTATTTAGAGGAATCAACAAGCAATCAAATGATGCTGAGCTGGCATTTGCCGGAATGAGCTTGGGAGATACAGACTTTGAGATGGAAGACAACAAGCCAGCAGCAAAGACTGGATTACCCAAATTAGAACGACCTCTTTCAGAGAAAGAGAAAATATCAAAAGTCGACATTATTGCTAATGAAGATCGATTTGAAGAGCTAAAAGATGAGCTGAACAAAATTGGCGTTACTGGAATGACGGTGACAAACGTTTACGGTTACGGGATGCAAAAAGGACACACCACTTATTACCGCGGAGCGGAGGTGGATACGAATCTACTGCCAAAAACGCGTATCGAAATCATTGTCAGCAGTGTTCCAGTAGAAAGAGTGGTCGAAGCAGCACGCAAGGTTCTTTACACGGGCCACGTCGGAGATGGGAAGATTTTTGTATTTGAGGTGGAAAATGTGATCCGTATCAGTACAGGAGATTCTGGTTCTGCAGCTTTGGATTATTCTGATAGTGCAGAAACAGTTGTTTAATAATTGAAGGAATTTAGAGACAGTACCTTGATTTCGTGTAGAGAATACAAGGTACTGTTTTGTTGTGAGAGCGTCTATTTATTTTAATGCGTACAATTGGAAATTCTCCTTCATAAGCGTTACCATAAAAGTAGATTCAAATAAAGAAGGAGGAAATATTCATGTCAATAAAAGTAGCGATTAATGGATTTGGACGTATCGGACGTTTGGCGTTGCGCCGGATGTTGGAAATGGACACAGAGTTAGAGGTAGTTGCAATCAATGACTTGACGGATAATGACGACTTAGTTTATTTGCTAAAATACGATACTGCTCAAGGACGCTTCCCTTATGAGGTAGAAGTAGGGAACGACGCGATTATTGTGGACGGAAAAGAAATCAAAGCATACGAAGAAAAAGATGCGAGCCAATTGCCATGGGGCGACTTAGGCATCGATATCGTTCTAGAATGTACTGGTTTCTATACTTCAGCGAAAAAATCTCAAGCTCACTTGGATGCAGGAGCCAAACGTGTATTGATCTCTGCGCCAGTTAAAGCTGCCGGAGCAGAAGTAGACAACACAAAAACCATTGTTTACGGAGTTAACCATGACTCGTTGGATGCAGACGACCAAATCGTTTCTGCAGCTTCTTGTACAACGAACTGCTTGGCACCGATGGCAAATGTGTTGAACAAAAAATATGGTATCAATAGTGCATTGATGTCAACGATTCATGCCTATACAGCAACGCAAGCGCTTCAAGATTCACCGGGTGGACGTAAGAACCGTGCCGGAGCGCAAAATGCGATTCCGGCTTCAACAGGTGCTGCTAAAGCAGTAGGAAAAGTTATTCCTGAATTGGAAGGTAAAATCGACGGTACAGCTGTCCGTATCCCAACCGTTACAGGTTCGATGACAGAGTTGTACTCAGTATTGAATACAAAAGTAACCGTCGATGAAGTCAATGCGGCAATGAAAGAAGCTGCAACGGATGCATTCTTATACAATGAAGATGACATCGTATCTTCAGACGTTATCGGAGTGCCAGCGGGTTCTATCTTTGACGCAACTCAAACGAAAGTTATGGATGGCGAAAGCGGCCAATTGGTCAAAACAGTTGCTTGGTACGACAACGAGTATGGTTTTGTAGCAAACATGGTCGGAACGTTGGAACATTTTGCGAATATCAAATAACTCTTTTTAATCAGCGGGAAGCAAAGAGCTTCCCGCTTTTTTTGTGCTTATTTGTTAGTTAGAGAAATAAAAAAATCAGACGGAAGTAAATGATGACAACAAATAGGCTGTTGAAATAGTTTTTTATTATTTTTCAACAAGAGCAACGTGACCCACGTAAAAGTGAGGATTGCCAGGATTATGCCTCCAGTATAAAAAGCAGCCAGAGCGTTATTTTCTCAAGCTGCAGACTGGTTCGTTAAGAAGCCTGTTTGACATCTACTCGCAAAGATTTATGCATTGAATCATTTCCGATCTCTAACATCACTGCAAAAATTACTTCGTTAATTGATTCAGTTCATCTACTATTTTCTTATTTTGATGCTTTCGATAAAAATAGAAGGCAACAATGTGTAAAACTAAGTTAAGCAGCAACATTGCCCACCAATAGGGTTTAATCATTTCAAACATGTCTTTTGAAAAAAGATAAACTGCCGCAAACCCGCTAATAAAGTTGACCAATGTCGTTACTAAAATATTTACAGGTGCCGCCCAAGTTCCATAGTTCCAAATGTAAGGATAAAGCACACCAAAAATTCCTGCGGCAATAACCGATATCCCCAAAATATGCCAAAAATAACTCAAATTTACTGCAGGGTTGCCATATCCAATTGTTAGGATTCCCATTAACCAGATGGCAGTTAGAAATCCAGCTTGCATAAATTGATTTTTTAGTCTCTTAAACATTGTAATTCCTCCTTGATTTTTTTAGCATAGTGACGGCTGACTGTATGTTTTTGACCATTATTTGTATGAACTTCCAAACGTGCGTACTGACCATTACTAAAACTCACTATTTCTGTCAGGTTGAGCAGAACTGAGTTATTGATTCTCACGATTCCGCTAATGGATAGTATCTCAAGATCTTTAAGACGGCCTTTGACATAGAATACTTTACCGTCAATTGTAAAAACTTTAGATAGATGATCCATCGCTTCAATTAAGTAAATCTCCGAATGTTTGATTTTTGATTTTCGCTCATTCTAGGGGGAAGCGGATTTTGGAAAAACAGAATCTAGCAAGTGCGTATAGAAGATTAAAAAGCCCGAATATCCGAACAAAGAAAAGAGCGTTGAAAATCCTCAAAGAGTTTAAGAGAAAAGCTAAATAGCGTTTGCTTTTTACGGAGAGCTCAAAAATTGAACGATGGAGAGGTTTAGAATGTTTGGAAAATATCGATACGATGCGTAATTATTATTAGGAGGCCAAAATCTTTCTGAAGCAGAAATCTTTAACTATATTGATCAACACCTGAAAGGAGATTGTCTGCTGGTAGTGGGAGATGAGACTTTAATCAAAGTGCACTTCCATACTAATGAACCTTGGTTAGTCATACAATATTGCGCAAACCAAGGAGAAATTTTCGATATTGTGATCGAAGATATGTTCCGCCAGGCTAAAGGTCTTAAGGGATAAGCTTACGAAAAAATCTGTCTATTTAATAAAAACCCGGCATTTTCTAGGAAATGTTGGCTTTTTATTAAATGATAGGCACAAGAAACTCTTTAATCATATGAAATAAAGAATGAATAATACTGAGAACTGTCAGTTCGCTATTCTCCAATAACAATAGATAATTTGTAGTTTGCATGGGCATTTAATTCTTCTAAAAACTGATTCATTAGTTGAGTTGATGGAAATTGACATTCCAGAAGGTAACAGCCCTCTCCGCTAATTTTATAGTTGTTAATCAAGTATTTCTCTTGCATCTTTATAAACCTTAAATAAGGTTTATGAGAAATACTATTTGTCATAATGGTAATGAAAGCATGGTTAAAATAACCTAACTTAGTTTGATTGATTTTAATGGTGTAAGCATCAATGAAGCCATTCTCTTCTAATTTTTCTACTCTTGCTGAAGTGGCAGGGCCTGTTAAATGGACTTTTGAACCCAATTCTTTCATTGTGATGCGACTATTTTTAGTCAACTCTTCTAGAATCAGCCTATCGGTATTGTCTAACATATGCAAAACTCCTTTCATAAATAAAGTCAAAGGGTGATAAGACTTTATTTATTCCGTGTAACTGTCACTGAGTATAGTATAAACTAATTCTAGTATAAATAATATCTCAGAAAAGAGGCTCATTTAGATGGATATACATCACATTCGCAACGCAACTATTATCGTGGAATACGTTGGTAAAAAGTTCTTGATTGATCCAATGTTAGGTGATAAAGGGATTTACCCACCTTTTCCAAATTCATTAAGACAAGATCAAAAAAACCCATTAACAGAATTACCAACTACAATTGAAAGTATTGTTAAAGATACAGATGCAGTTATCGTAACTCATCTGCACTATGATCATTGGGATGAAGCTGCAAAAGAGGTCCTGCCGAAAGACATCCAAATATTTGCTCAAAATGAAGAAGATACAAATGAAATCAAAAGTGCAGGTTTTAAAAATGTTGCTGTTTTACAAGAAGATACGGTCTTTGAAGGCGTGCTGTTGATTAAAACAAAAGGCGAACATGGAAGAGGGGAAATTTTAAAGCGTGCAGGACAAGTATGTGGAGTGGTCTTCAAACATCCAGATGAAAAAACGTTATATGTAGCAGGGGACACTGTTTGGTATGATGCTGTGCAAGAAGTTCTCGACATCCATAAGCCAGAAATCATTGTAGTAAATGCGGGAGATAATCAGTTCTTTGAAGGCGGCTCACTTGTTATGGGGAAAGAGGATGTTTATGAAGTCTGCAAAGCTGCCCCTAACTCTAAAATCATTACTGTCCATATGGAAGCCATCAATCATTGGACATTGTCTAGAGAAGAATTAAAGAGTTTTGTTAACGAAAAAGGCCTAATGACTAACGTGATCGTACCAGATGACGGAGAATTTTATACTTTTTAAGCTGAAAATAAGTATACTGTACGCTAGAGACGTTTATGATATTTTCTAAAGAATAAATACTAATCAATTAAAACAAAGACTAATACAAAATTTATAAGAAAGCAATTATTCCCCTTGTTTGTTACCTAGCTTTATCAAATGTGGGAATAATTTTTTATGCTTAATTTGTACTAATGTGATGGAGAAAATCGAGTTTTACTTTTTGTCTCAGAGCCAATAAATAAAAAGTTGACAAAATAATTAAAAGTAAGTATGCTTCTTTTATACAATTAAATAGTCTTCAGGGCAGGGTGAGATTCCCGACCGGTGGTATAGCCCACGAGCCGAAAGGCAGATTCGATTAGATTTCGAAGCCGACAGTACAGTCTGGATAAAGCGGAGACAACATATAAAATGTGTAAGATTGACACAATAAGTGGCTTTTTTTTTGAGTTGCTTGCAAGATTTCTTATACGACAATTTATACATAGATGAACGCATGAGCCCTGGAATAATTTTATTCCAGGGATTTTTTTATGCTATCAGTTTTTTTGCCGACGAGTTTTTAACTCGAGGTGAATTTTTTTGGCAGGTTCATTTTTGTTGGATTGTTTCACGAATGTTTGTAAGCCCTGATGATTTTCATCAGGGCTATTTTTGTGCGAAAAAGGAGTTGATGGATATGGATAGAGATGAGTATTACATGCGATTAGCATTGAGTCTAGCAGCAAAAGGCAGGGGGGCTGTTGCTCCCAACCCCATGGTAGGGGCTGTCATAGTAAAAAGTGGTCGCATTATCGGACAGGGGTATCATGAGAAATATGGCAATCCCCATGCTGAGGTCAATGCATTTGATTCGATTACTGAGGATGTAGAAGGGGCAACTATCTATGTTACTTTAGAACCTTGCTCTCATTATGGAAAAACGCCTCCGTGTGCAGATCTTATTATCCAGAAAAAAATAAAACGAGTAGTCGTAGGATCTTTAGATCCCAATCCTTTAGTATCTGGTCGCGGTATCAGAAAGTTGCAAGCAGAAGGAATTGAAGTTGCAACAGGTGTTCTTGCTAAGGAAAGTCAAGAATTGAATGAAGTATTCATGAAATTTATCACTACAAAACAACCTTTTGTGGTACTTAAAACAGCTATGAGCTTGGATGGGAAAGTTGCCACACGAACCGGAGCGTCTAAATGGATTTCGGGAGAAGAGTCAAGAAGAAGAGTTCATCAAGAACGTGGTTATCTGTCGGGAATCATGGTGGGAATAAATACCGTTTTAAAGGATGATCCAAAGTTGACAGCTAGAACTCCAGGCAGCAAGAATCCTGTTCGAATTGTGGTAGATAGTCAGTTGAGAATTCCTTTAGATGCAAATGTAGTCCAACAACAAACTGAAGCACCAACCATTATTTTGACTACAAATAAGGCTGATTCAGAAAAGAGGAGTCTTCTTACTGAAAAAGGCATCACTATCCTTATTATTTCGGAGCGGAGCGGACAGGTAGATCTGCAAGATGGAATGACAAAACTAGGTACAAGAAACATTGACAGTATCTTACTTGAGGGAGGATCTGAATTGAATTATTCTGCTTTAGAAGCTGGAATCGTCGATAAAGTACAGATGTATATTGCGCCTAAAATTATCGGAGGCTCAACTTCTTTTACTCCTGTAGGTGGAAAGGGGATCGAGCAGTTGAGTGAAGCTTTTCCGGTGAAGCGGATCACCACTAGAACCATTGGAGAAGATATTCTTATCGAGGGATACCTTAGTGAAAGCAATTATAATAAAAGGGGCGAATGAACGATGTTTACAGGAATTATAGAAGAAATAGGGAAAGTAAAGGATGTCAAAAACGGAAAAAAATCTTCTGTTTTGACGATTGAAGCAAAAACAGTATTAGAAGGCACGTCTATTGGAGATAGTATCTCAGTCAACGGAGTTTGTCTTACGGTGACCCGATTGCTGTCCAACTCATTTGAGATGGATGTGATGGCAGAAACATTAAGTCGCTCCAACATTGGGCAATTAACAGTTGGAGGAGAACTCAATCTGGAAAGAGCACTTAATTTAGAAAAACGATTAGGCGGGCACATAGTTAGCGGACATATCGATGGTATAGGGACTATTCAAAAGTTCCAAGAGGATGACAATGCAGTATGGGTTACTATAGCGACTAGTTCAAATCTTTTGCATTATATTATCGAGAAGGGGTCAATAGCAATTGACGGTATCAGCCTTACGGTAGCTGCAGTAGATGATAGTTCCTTTGCAGTAGCAATCATTCCTCATACTGCTGAACAAACTACTTTTTTAAAGAAAGCAGTTGGTGATACAGTCAACTTAGAGTGCGACATGATCGGAAAATATGTGGAAAAGTTGCTGGGGACAACTTATTCCTCAGCCAACCAATAACGTTAATAACCTTAAGGGTGCGAAAGGAATAAAAGTGATGTTTAATACAATTGAAGAACTATTGGAAGATTTAAAAGCAGGAAAGAATATACTCTTGGTGGATGACGAAGATCGGGAAAATGAAGGTGATTTGATCTGTGCGGCTGAATTTGCTACACCAGAAAATATTAATTTCATGGCTACGCATGGAAAGGGGCTTATTTGTATGCCAATGGCAAAAGAATACACTGAAAAACTGGCATTACCTCAAATGAGCTTATACAATACAGATCATCATACGACTGCATTTACTGTTTCGATTGACTATATTGATACTACGACAGGGATTTCGGCTCATGAACGCTCTTTAACAGCGATTAAATCTGTAACGGATGATGTTGGACCAAATGATTTTCGTCGGCCGGGACACATGTTTCCACTTGAATCAGTTGAGGGAGGTGTACTTGCACGCAATGGTCATACAGAAGCTACTGTTGATCTTGTCCGTTTGGCGGGAATGAAACCAGTAGGACTATGTTGTGAAGTGATGAAGGAGGACGGATCTATGGCACGACGAGATGACTTGCTTTTGATGGCGAAAGAACATGACCTTAAAATCGGAACCATTCAAGATCTAATTGAATATCGAAAAGCTAACGAGTCATTGATAATCCGCGAATCAAAGGCAAAACTGCCAACTGAGTATGGTGAATTTGACGTTTACGCTTATCAACATGTTTTCACAGGAGAGCATCATGTTGCTTTGGTTATAGGGGATGTTGCTGATGGAGAACCGGTACTGTGCCGCATCCACTCGGAATGTCTGACAGGAGATGTATTTCATTCGAAAAAATGCGATTGTGGACAACAACTTGATGAGGCATTGAAGCAAATTGCGGCTGAAGGGCGAGGAGTACTTCTGTACATGCGTCAGGAAGGGCGCGGTATCGGTCTAGTCAACAAAATCCGTGCTTATGCCCTTCAAGATCAGGGACATGATACGATTGAAGCCAACTTGATGTTGGGACTTCCAGTCGATCTGCGTGAATATTATGAATCCAAACAGATTTTTGATGATTTAGGAGCAAGTCGTCTGCATCTCATGACCAACAATCCGCTAAAGGTGGAGAGCATGGAAAAATATGGGTTAAAAGTAGAGAAACGAATTCCTCTTCAAGTACAAGCTTTTGCAGAAGACGAGAATTATTTAGAAGTGAAACGGACAAAACTAGGGCATTATTTAGCCTATTAAAACAGATAAAAAGGAGAAATCAGTATGAAAACATTTGAAGGAAAATTAATTGCGCGAAATTTAAAAATTGGAATCGTGGTGGGACGCTTTAACGAATTTGTAGGCTCTAGTTTATTAAAGGGCGCTATTGATGGTTTAAAAAGACATGGAATGCAAGAAGAAGACATTGAAGTAGCTTGGGTACCTGGAGCCTTTGAAATTTCAGTGGCAGCTCAAAAAATGGCTGCTTCAAAAAAATATGATGCGATTATTACGTTAGGAGCCGTGATTAAAGGCTCGACAGCTCACTTTGATTATGTGTGTTCTGCTGTAACAAGTGGAGTGAATCAGGCAGCATTGAATACGGGTATTCCGATACTATTTGGCGTGTTGACAACAGATACCATTGAGCAAGCCATCGAACGTTCTGGAACGAAAGCAGGGAACAAAGGCTATGATGTTGCCGTTTCAGCAATTGAAATGGCGAATCTTCTGAAAGAGATGTAAGAGAAGTGTGATGGGGAAAATAAAAATCACAGATATCCAAACGATTATTTTTGACTACGATGGAACATTGCATGACAGCACTGAAAACTACATCTTAGCTTTTAAAAAGGCATATGATTATTTAGTCAACCAAGAAAAGGCGAAACCTCGGGAATGGAAAGACACTGAGATCACTAAATGGTTGGGCTTTAATAGTAAGGAAATGTGGGCTGACTTCATGCCGAACTTGGAGCCGCATCATCAACAAACCGCTTCAAAGATCATTGGAAAAATCTTGCAGCAAAAGGCACAGAACAGTGAAGCGGTACTTTATACCGGAGCTTTGGAGACGTTGGAGTATTTGAAGAAAGAGGGCTATACGCTTATTTTCTTGAGCAATTGCCGACATAATTATATGGAAGCCCATCGACGTGCTTTCCAATTGGATCTTTACTTCGATGGAATGTACTGCACTGAAGACTATGACTTTGTTCCAAAACAGACGATATTTATGAAAATTAAGGATAAATACGAGTCGCCGTTTTTGATTATTGGGGATCGAATGCATGATTTTGAGATTGGGAAGGTTCACCAGGTGAAGACTATCGGCTGCAATTACGGATACGGAACGGAACAAGAGTTGATGATGGCAGATGTTTGCATTAATGATGTCCTAGAACTAAAAGAAATCCTTTAAAGCTTGTAAGTAGAATCAAAAAACAAAGAAGAGTTGAACAAATATTCCAAACTAATTGGGCTTACAAGTAAGTAATGGGGAATAGTCTTCTTTAGTTTTGTATAATGATTTTGCTGAAAATAATTAGTCAAGTCTTTTAAAGCCCTTCCTTTCTATTATCAGTACAATCCTGAGAGCAAGTTGATATAATGAATAAATACCTCTATTAATGGTCATGTAAAAATGAGTTTAATAGAGACATTTTTTATTTAGAATTATCGGTTAAACGCTAAAATCATTTCTTTACATAAAGCAATGAATTTCAAGTAAACATCTTTGTGCACGTACTCATCGATTTTATGAGCCATTTTGGTCAAACCAGGTCCAAACATCATGAACGGGAACTCGTCTCCGTTAGAGCGCAGGAAGTTGGATCCGTCAGTTACTCCTGGGGAACCGATCGTTCCGGGTTTTTCGCTGAAATATTTCTCGCTTAAATCTTGAGCGACTTCCACCAATTCAGCTTTGTCGTCTGTGAACACACTCGGCAAAGCCATCGCGACTTCTGCATCGGTCGTTGCCATAAAGCGAACAGCTTTTTCAAGTGCTTGGCTACTTCGATCTCATTTTCATTGACACTGTTGATAGTTGCAAGATCTTCTAAAATGCTTAAAAAGGGTTGTCTCTGAATAGTGAAAAGTGATAGGCTACACTGAGGTACTTATTCAATTGGGGGTATTCTGATGGATATCAAATGGAAAAATAAAATATTTATGATATACGGATTAATTTTACTAAGCATGATATTATCGATTTTATTTGTACAGCAAAACTTTTACTTATACGACCAGCCGATAGCAGAAGTGGTAGAAACTACGGTGACGGATGAAGAAGAAACGATAGATTCATTGGGCAATACAGATCAAGTGTTTGAGCAAATGGTGACCGGAGAAATCAAAAACGGTGACCAAAAAGGACAGCGCATTGTAATGGAAAACCAATATTCCGAATCAGGCGCGGCGGATCACGAATATCAAATGGGTGATAAAATTTTCGTGAATATTCAAAACGATGAAGGGACGCATTTGACAGGAAGTATCGAAGGAGCCAAACGAGATACGTATATCGTAGTCGCTGCTTGGTTGTTTATCGTAACAGTTCTATGGGTCGGGAAAAAAAGCGGTTTGTATTCATTGATCAGTTTAGTCGTCAATGTTTTGGTATTGATGCTGGTGATGAATTACTACACTGAAGGGGAAGACGTGAATTTATTCTGGATCTGCAGCGGGCTGGTGCTTTTCTTTACGGTCTTTTCATTGCTGTTGGTGAGCGGGAACAACAAAAAAACACATGCGGCTATTTTAGCTACTTTGGCAGGAACAGTCTCATCGGTGCTGATCGCTTATACGATCATCAAATTGACAGCTGGAGCAGGGATGCGGTACGAAGAAATGGCTTTTATCACCAGGAATCCGCAATCAGTGTTTTTAGCCAGTCTTTTAGTCGGTTCTCTAGGAGCCGCAATGGACATTGCCATCACGATCACTTCCTCTCTGTATGAACTGACGGAAAAAAATCAGGCGATTGCGTTAAATGACTTAAAGATATCCGGGAGAGAAATCGGCAAAGATATTATGGGGACGATGTCCAATGTACTGTTCTTTGCCTACGTGAGCGGCAGTATTCCGATGATTTTGTTGTATTTAAAAAACGGTATGGCAGTGAATTATACATTGTCGATGAATTTATCGTTAGAGTTGACAAGGGCGTTAGTGGGGAGCATCGGAATCGTCTTAACGATTCCCATCAGCATCTATACAACGATTTACTTCATCCGTAAGGGGAGGGTAATCAAATGAATGCATTGATTTTGTTGGCACTGATTTTATTTGTCCTCATGAAAGTAATCGGCGGGGAAAAAGGGACACGCTCTTTTCTAGCTTTGTTCTTCAATTTCGGAATCATGCTGATCACTATTATCCTTATGACAGACCAAGCAATCAATCCGATTCTTTTAACGATTATTGCTTGTATATTGATTAGCTGCATTAATTTATTTTACATCAATCAATTTAATTTCAAATCTCTTACGGCCTTTGTTTCAACGATCCTTACGCTGATTTTGTTGATCTTCGCTGTGTTTTTCTTGGTAGAAAAATCTAAAGTCCAAGGCTTCGGGATAGAAGAGATCGAAGAATTGTTGTCATTTTCATTTTATGTCGGGATCGATTTCGGCGACATCATCATCTCTACGATCCTCATGGGAACGATCGGAGCAATAACCGATACAGCTATCTCGATTTCTTCTGCGATGAACGAAATCTACCTTCACAATCCGACTTTAGATCGGTACCAGTTGTTCAAATCCGGGATGACGGTTGGAAAAGACATTCTGGGGACAACTACAAACACATTGTTCTTTGCTTTCATCGGCGGATATTTGGCGCTGATCATTTGGTTTAAGGATTTAGGCTATTCTTTAGGTGAAGTTATAAATTCGAAAGTGTTCGCTTCTGAAGCCATCTCGATTTTTTACACAGGGACGGGTGCTATTTTGATCATCCCGATCACAGCGTGGCTTTCGGCGTATAGCATGATCAAATACAAAGACAAGATTCGTTCCAGTGAAGCAGATCAAGAGTAAAAGACCGAGTACTTTTGATGTATGAAAAAATTAGTCTGGAGGAAACAAACTTGTTACAAAGTATTTTTACAGCCATAGCTGTTTATGTTTCTACGAGTATTGATTACTTATTTATCTTGTTAATTATTTTTTCGCAAAGTTATACCAAAAAAGGTGTCCGTCAAATCTATTGGGGACAATATCTCGGCACAGGAATCTTGGTAGCAGTAAGTTTGTTTGCTGCATATGTACTGAATTTTATTCCTCAAGATTGGGTGATTGGGCTTCTTGGGCTGATCCCGATTTATTTAGGAATCCGAGTTGCATTAGTGGGTGAGGAGGAAGAAGAGGAAGATGAAGTAGTTGAAAAATTAGAGTCACAGGGAACAAGCCGCTTGTTCTGGACTGTTGCTTTAATAACGATTGCATCGGGTGGCGATAATCTAGGTATTTACATTCCTTACTTTACCGCTCTGTCAGCTCTAGAAATTGGAGTAGCTCTAGTTGTATTTGCTATTTCGATTGCACTTCTTTGTTATATCAGTTATCGACTGGCAAAAGTTTCTTTTGTCTCTGAAACGCTTGAGAAGTATGAGCGGATCATTGTCCCAGTTGTCTTTATCGGATTGGGACTATATATTATGGTAGAGAGCGGAACTTTCCAAGCACTGCTCAACTTGTTTGCCTGATTCAAAAAATGTGAAACGGCCTCACCAGCAGATCTGGGAGGTCGTTTCTTTATTTTAGGAAAAATATCAAAACTTGATAAGGATCAATTTTTGATTCAAATAAATTGGCTATACTGCAGATGTAAGGAAGAGAAAGTAAGAACCTCTTCTGCAAATAAAACGATAAAGGAGAAATGCATCATGACAAAAGTTGTTTTAACTTTAGAAACGTTGTCTTGTCCAAGCTGCCTGCAAAAAATCGAGAGTGCTGTAAAAGGATTGAAGGGAATCGATAAAGAAAGTGTCAAAGTATTGTTCAATTCCAGTAAAGTGAAAACGGAATTTGACGAACAGATCCTTTCTATCAAAGAAATCGAAAAAGCGATCGCAGACTTGGGTTATCCAGTCCTTAAAACAACCGTTAAATCTGCTTAAACACCTATTTGAGAAAGAGGGAATTCAAGTATGACAGCATTTAAAGAAGCCGTAAACAACCATTATAAACAATTAGACTTGTTCACGTCAGCAATCATTCATGCACATGGAAAGAACCATCCTGAAGCATTTGAAGTGCGTGAATTGTTCACCAAGATAAAAGAAAAAGCACAAGCAGCAGGGATTGCGAGTCCCGATTTGGATACAGAATTTGCAAAATTACGCGAGGTCACAAACCAGTACGCTGTTCCTGACGATGTGTGCGAAACGTATGCAGCAGTGTACAACATGCTTTCAGAGATAGATCGAGCTTATCAGGTGTGACCCATCCTGTGGATTCCAGAAAGTTTTCTGGAATCTTTTTTACGCCAAAAGGCAATAAGCTTCTTAAACTTGATGGCAGTCAATTTTTAAGTTGAAGAAGTCTTTTATACTAGGTTTAACCATAAAAACAGGAGGGAAAAATCATGCAACAGTATGTATTCAGTAAGAAAAGTAAGATTACTTGGATCAGTGGAATGTTGATCATCATTGGATTGTTCAGCCACTTTGTGTTAAAAAATGTAGGAGTTTCTGAGGGAGCATTGATCATGGCGTCTATTCTAGGAGTTGCACCGATTGCTATTCAAGCCGTTCAAGCGTTGAAAGCGAAAGTCGTCAGCATCGATGTTTTGGTCACTATTGCGGTCGTTGGTGCTTTCTTGATCCAAAACTATGAAGAATCAGCTATCGTGACCTTTTTATTTTTGTTCGGGCATTTTTTGGAACAGCGAACATTGAATCAGACTCGTTCGGCGATCAAAGAGCTGACGGAAATGGCACCAGAAAGTGCTTTGCGCCAAATGGAAGATGGAGCATTTGAAGAAGTAGAGGTAGAAGCCGTTGATGAAGGAGATATTCTGCTTGTCAAAACGGGGGCGAAAGTTCCAGTAGATGGCACCGTCTTGTCAGGAGAAGGGCACATCAATGAGGCTAGTATCACAGGCGAATCGGTGCCGGTGAACAAGATGGCGGATGCTGAAGTGTATGCCGGAACGATTTTAGAGAACGGCACTTTACAAATTCGCGCCGATCGAGTGGGCGAGGATACGACATTTGGGAAAATCATTGAGCTGGTGGAAGAAGCACAAGATTCTAAGTCGGAAGCGGAACGGATTATCGATCGCTTTTCCAAATACTATACGCCGGCTGTATTGGTGCTCTCCTTTGCAGTGTGGCTGTTCAGCCAAGATATCGAATTGGCGATCACGATCTTGGTACTAGGCTGTCCTGGTGCTTTAGTCATTGGGGTGCCTGTCTCTAATGTTGCTGGCATCGGAAATGGTGCGCGCAATGGAGTGCTTCTCAAAGGAAGTGAAGTCATCCATGATTTCAGCCGAGTAGATACGATTGTATTTGATAAGACGGGGACATTGACACAGGGGAACCCCGCTGTGGCAGAAATGGAATTTTACGATGGTCAGGCAGATGAAGTTCTTGGGTATTTAGCTAGTGTAGAACGGGAATCCGATCATCCGCTCGCAAAAGCCGTTCTACAAGAAATAGGAGAAACGACTTTTTCGATAGTAGAAGATACAAAAGTTGTTAAAGGCGGCGGTATCACAGCTAAAGTGAACGGTCACCGAGTAGTGGTTGGGAATGCAGCATTGATGGAACAAGAACACGTGCTGCTGAATCAAATAGCACAACCAGATATCAAGCGATTTGAACAAAACGGTAATTCGCTTGTGTTGACAGCGGTAGACGGCGAATTGAAGATTCTGATGGGGATTCGCGATCAGGTTCGCATAGGAGTCAAAAGGGATTTAGAAGAATTGAAGCAGCTAGGCGTGAAAAATCTAATCGTTCTTTCTGGAGACAACCAAGGAACGGTGGATGTAGTAGCTCGCGAGTTGGAGTTGACCGAAGCACATGGAAATATGCTTCCGGAAGATAAAGCAGCTTACATCGCGGAATTGCAGCAACAAGGGCAAATCGTCGCGTTTGTCGGTGACGGGGTCAACGATAGTCCATCTTTAGCTTTAGCCGATATTGGAATTGCGATGGGGAACGGGACAGATGTAGCGATCGAAACGTCGGATGTAGTCTTAATGAACTCTGACTTCAGCCGTTTGCCTCATGCGCTGGGTTTGACCAAAGCTACTGCTCGGAATATGAAACAAAACATCCTTATCGCAGTTGGGGTGGTCGCAGTCTTAATGACCAGCGTCTTTTTCAGCGAAGGGATGAATATGTCGATCGGAATGTTGGTGCACGAGGGCAGTATCTTAGTCGTTATCTTTAACGGCATGCGATTGCTGAGGTATCAAATTAAAAAGGACAAAGAGCGTAAAAGCACGAATGCAGCTTTAACGACAAAGGTTACTGTCTCATAAAATAACATAAATGAGGACATTGATGAATAGCAACAAAAGCACACAAAGAAGAGTAGAGAGGTTTCTCTCTACTCTTTTTTGTGTGTATTTATTTGGGTGAAGAGTTTTATTACTTAACATTTAGGACTTGTTGGAAGGTATACACCGAATTGCTTGTGAAGTTCCAACAGAATGTTGAATAGAAGCAGTCTAAACGAAACTTGCATTAATTTTTGTCAGTAATTATCCAATAGGAATGAAATGTTTTTCTTCCAATTACTGATTTTTCCTCTTTTAACCCTCGTATAAAGAAACCATAAAGAAATCCCTGAAAGATTAACACTATCTTTATAGCTTTTTATATAAGATGAAAAACGTAAAGGAGATGGAAAAAATGGAAATCTTATTAGGGATAGTAGCGACCTTATTGATGGGGTATCTTTTTTGGTTTTTATTTAAGGGGGAAGAAGTATGAGCAGCATGATGTTTCAAGGGATGTTTTTCTTCGCAGTGTTGATTGGAGTTTCCATTCCCTTGGGGTGGTACATAAAAGAAACGATGCAAGGAAAGATTCCAAAATATGTGCGATTTTTAAAGCCAATTGAAAATGGGGTGTATAGGGTTCTTGGTCCAATCAGTGAAACAAATATGGGAGCAAAGTTGTATTTGCTGTCGGTGGCTTTTCTATCGATTGCTTCTTTTGTCTTTTTAACGGCTTTATTGATGGTACAGCATTACCTTCCCGGTGGACAGAATATTGACAACATGTCTTGGGATTTGGCGATCAATACAGCAGTGAGTTTTGTGACCAATACGAATTGGCAAGCTTATTCGGGTGAAACCAGTTTGACGAATGTGTCGCAAATGTTTGGGCTGACGGTACAAAACTTTGTCTCAGCTGGTGTCGGGATAGCTGTCTTATGCGCCTTGTTCCGCGGTATCACGCAAAAGCAAGTGAAATTGCTGGGGAATTTCTGGAAAGATTTAACGAGAAGTTTAGTGTACATCTTATTCCCAATCTCGGTGATCATAGCCATCGTTTTAGTTTCACAAGGAACCGTTCAAACGTTGAGCCAAGGAATGGCGTACACAGGTTTCGAGGGGCAAGATTTATGGATGTATTTAGGACCAGTGGCCAGTCAAGTAGCGATCAAGCAGCTGGGTACAAACGGCGGAGGATTTTTTGGAACGAACTCAGCGTATCCATTTGAAAATCCGACCTTGATCTCCAACTTTGTTGAAAATATCAGTATCTTGTTGATACCGGCAGCATTGATTTTTACGTTTGGGTATTGGGTAAAAGATTGGAAACAAGGAAGAACGGTTTTGATCACGTCATTGTTTTTTGTCATATTGGCGTTTGTTGGTGTAGTCGCTAGTGAAATGCACGGACCTGTTTTTACAAATGTAATGGACTCGATGAACCTGGAAGGAAAAGAAGTTCGTTTTGGCATCGGATGGTCCAGTATGTGGGCAATCAGTACGACAGCTGCTTCCAATGGATCCGTCAATGCGATGCTGGATAGTTTCACGCCATTTGGCGGCGCTATTCCAATGTTTTTGATGCAGCTAGGGGAGATTATTTTTGGAGGAGTCGGCAGCGGGTTGTATGGAATGATCGCATTCTTATTGTTGACGGTATTTATTGCAGGGCTTTTAGTCGGAAGAACGCCTGAGTATTTGGGCAAAAAAATCGATGCTTTCGACATCAAAATGGCCAGTATCGTTGTATTGACCCCGTTGATGCTGACATTATTGGGAGCAATGGCAATCACGCTGCATCCGGAAGTCATGAGCTGGCTGACAAATTCAGGAGCACATGGATTCAGCGAAGTGCTTTACGGTGCAACTTCCCTTGCCAATAATAACGGAAGTTCATTTGGCGGATTGACATCCGACACTGTATTCGTGAATATTCTGGGCAGTATTCTGATGGGTCTGTCCAGATATCTTCCAATCATTGCTATTTTGTTTTTAGCAGAAAATATCGGCAGCAAGAAAAAATCTGCTTTGAGTGAAGGGACATTGTCAACGACCAATACGACGTTTATCACGATGTTGATCATTGTTATTGTCGTCATTGGAGCACTCAGTTTTTTACCAGCTATGGCTTTAGGTCCGATCGCAGATTTTTTCTCTATTAAATAGGAGGAAGTAAAAAATGGAAAATATGTATAAATGGGCAGCCGGAGAATCGTTTAAAAAATTAGACCCACGTGAGCAAATCAAGAATCCTGTGATGTTTGTCGTTTATGTAGGAGCGATATTAACGACTGTTTTAAGTTTTACTGACACTTCAGTTCCCATGTGGTTCAGCTTAACCATCACGGTGTTTTTATGGTTGACGCTGTTGTTCGCGAATTTTGCAGAAGCGATCGCTGAAGGGCGTGGGAAAGCTCAAGCAGACAGCTTGAAAAAAGCGAAAAAAGATGTGGTCACGAATAAAATCGATCAATTGGAAGACGTCGAAAAGGGAAATTTCATAGAAGTTTTGTCCTCTGATTTGAAAAAAGGTGACTTGGTTTATGTACGAGCCAACGAGCAAATACCAGCCGACGGAGATGTGGTTGAAGGGGCAGCGTCTGTTGATGAGAGTGCGATCACAGGCGAATCAGCGCCGGTCATCCGAGAGTCAGGCGGGGACAGAAGCGCAGTTACTGGCGGAACAACGGTCGTTTCGGATTACCTGGTCATCCGAGTCACTTCTGAAAACGGACACTCTTTCTTAGACAAAATGATTTCCATGGTTGAAGGGACCCAACGAAAGAAAACGCCTAATGAAATCGGACTGCAGATTTTCTTGATCACCTTGACGATCATCTTTTTGACGGTCTCGGTGACGTTAGTGCCGTTCACGGATTTCAGCAGCCAGCTGTCAGGAAAAGGAGAAGCTCTATCAAGTGTCATCATCATTGCATTATTGATTTGTCTAGCTCCTACCACTATCGGTGCCTTGATTTCTTCTATAGGGATTGCCGGGATGAGCCGATTGACAAAGGAAAACGTGATTGCGATGAGTGGACGCGCGATCGAAGCTGCTGGAGATGTGGACATTTTGTTATTGGATAAGACAGGAACGATCACTCTTGGAAACAGACGAGCCAGTGAATTCCTGCCTGTTGGGGAAGTGAGCGAGAAAGAATTGGCAGATGCAGCTCAATTGTCTTCCATGGCAGACGAAACGGCTGAGGGACGAAGCATCGTCATATTGGCCAAAGAAAAATTCAACATTCGAGAAAGAGAGTTTCAGCAATCTGAAGTGAAATTTATCGACTTCAGTGCAAAAACTCGGATGAGCGGAATCGATTACCGCGGTGACGAGATCCGTAAAGGGGCTGCGGACACGATAAAGAAATTCGTGGAATCAAAAGGCAAGACTTATCCAGAGGAATGCGACAAGATCGTTGAAAAAATTGCTCGTGCTGGTGGGACCCCTCTTGTTGTAGCCAAAAATGGAGTCGTGTTAGGAGTCGTGTACTTAAAAGACATTGTGAAAAATGGTGTGAAAGATCGATTTGCCGACATGCGGAAAATGGGCATCAAAACCATCATGATCACGGGAGACAATCCGTTAACAGCCGCAGCCATTGCAGCTGAAGCGGGAGTCGACGATTTCTTGGCAGAAGCGACACCAGAAAACAAAATGAATCTGATACGGGAATACCAAGAAAAAGGACACTTAGTAGCGATGACAGGAGACGGGACCAATGATGCACCAGCGTTGGCTCAAGCAGACGTAGCGATGGCGATGAACACTGGGACACAAGCTGCTAAAGAAGCGGGGAACTTGATCGACTTGGATTCGAGCCCAACTAAACTGCTTCAAGTCGTCCGCATCGGAAAACAGCTCTTGATGACTCGCGGGGCGTTGACGACATTCAGTATTGCCAACGATATCGCCAAATACTTTGCGGTCATACCTGTCTTGTTCTACAGCATCTACCCAGAATTGAATATCTTGAATGTGATGAGTCTTGCTAGTCCATTGACGGCCATTTTATCAGCTGTCATTTACAATGCCGTCATCATAATTACGTTGATTCCATTGGCATTAACTGGGGTAAGATACCAAGAAAAACCGGCCAGTCAAATATTAAGATATAACTTATTGGTTTACGGATTAGGCGGGGTCATAGCACCGTTCATCTTTATCAAGTTGATCGATATGTTATTGGCTTTGCTTATTTTATAGGAGGAAAAACAAATGAAAAAGACATTTTTTGCAAGTATCCGTTTTTTAGGCTTAAGCATCATTTTCTTTGGCGGGGTATATACGTTGCTGATTACTGGAATCGGTCAATTGTTTTTCCCCACTCAGGCAAACGGAAGTCAAATCAAGGAGAACGAACAAGTTGTGGGTTCGACATTGATCGGTCAGCAATTTGAGGAGGAAGGCTATTTTACCGGCAGAAGTCCAGACATCAGCCAGCTCTCTCCATTTGCCGAAGAACAAGCTGAATTAGTTCAAGAACGGACAGAAATGCAGCTGGCAGCTAATCCAACGGAAACGGACGTGCCGATTGATCTTGTGACAGCTTCCGCAAGCGGCGTGGATCCGCACATCAGCATTGCAGCCGCTGAATTTCAAATGGATCGTATTGCTGAAATAAGAGATATCAGTCAGGAAGCAATCAGTGATATAATAAAACAAAATAGCCAGAGCGACTTGTTCTCAAGCCGTGAGTATGTCAATATTATGCAATTGAATCAAGCTTTAGACGAACTTCAGTAGTGAGGAAGGGTCGGCACTATGGATGAAATAAATAGAAAATCCGAAGAACTATTAAGAAAGATCCAATTTGAAGAGTCGCATCGGGGCAGACTGAGAGTGTTTTTCGGTTTTGCTGCGGGTGTCGGCAAGACGTACGCGATGTTGTCAGAAGCCCATGAGTTGATGCTCATGGGTAAAAGTGTTGTTATCGGCTATGTTGAACCGCACAATCGACCGGAGACGAATCGATTAGTAGAAGGTCTGCCAAAAGTTCCTGCCAAAAAGTTTCAATACAAGCAACTGACGCTTTACGAGCCGAACATTGATCGTGTGATTGAACTGGCTCCCGATATCGTGCTGATCGATGAGCTGGCGCATTCCAATGCCGAAGGGTCGAGAAATAAAAAACGGTATCAAGACGTAGAAGAATTATTGAACGCGGGTATCAATGTTTTCACAACGATCAATGTGCAGCACGTAGAAAGCTTGAACGACATTGTGGAAGGGGTAACTGGGATCGAAGTCAAAGAAACGGTGCCGGATACCTTTTTTACGCATGCTGTTTTAAAAGTAATCGATGTGGAACCGAATGAGTTGATTGAACGATTGGAACACGGGAAAATTTATGCCAACGAAAATGCCAAGCGGGCGCTGAGAAACTTTTTCGTTCCGGAAAAACTGGATCAGTTAAGGGGATTAGCTATTCAGCGTGCTTCAGATCACATCAATCGATTCCATTCAAAAACAAACGGAATCCAAAGCAAGCTGCTGACGATTATAGAGGATACCTATCCTAAGATGGCTGAGAAATGCATCCGGTGGACTTCCAGACTAGCTCAAGGACTGGGAGCTGAATGGATCGTGATCCAAATCAGATCGTTAGAAAACACGGCTACCACGGTTCCGTTGGCTGAAAAACTAGGTGCAGAAGTGATCAGTATCGAGGCAGAAGATAGTTTTGAAACGATCGTGGAATATTCTAAAATGGTTGGTGCCACAGATATCATCATGGGGAAAAATTTGACCAAAAAATGGTACCAAAAAGTATTTAATGAATCGTTTGAAGACCGGTTGATTAAGCGGTTGAATGAAACAGAGATCCACTTGATTCCTTATAAGGAAGTGAAAAAGCGACCGAGGTTTTCTGTTCAAAAAGTGATAGAAGGTGACAGAAAAGACCTTATGATCGCACTTGGAGGGGTAGTAGGCTCAACGTTCTTGACAGGTGTTCTGCAGACGCTGCATGTAGGCAGTCAGAATCTGATGCTTGTCTATATTTTCTTTGTGCTGATGATCGCCCGGTTGACGTCCGGTTATTTTTGGAGTGCTTTATCGTCTATCTTAGGCGTGCTGGCGTTCAACTGGTTTTTTGTCGAACCATTGTATTCATTGACCGTTTACAAAGAAGGCTACCCGATCACGTTGCTGATTATGCTGATCGTATCTTTGATGATCAGTAATTTGATGGTACGTTTAAAGACACGAGCGTTGACGTCGAAAGAAAAAGAGCAGCAAATGGAAATTTTATATGAATTGAACAAACAATATATGCTGGCGGCAACTAACCAGCAGATTTTCGATATCACGACCACTTACTTATCACGCTTATTAGATCGGGACATCGTTACGTATGACCGAACGGGTGTGAAAAGAAGTTTGAGTAAAATGACATCTGAGTCTTCTTTAGATTCTACGGAGGAATCGGCAGTAGCTTTTTGGGCTGTTAAAAATCAAAAGGAAGCCGGGAACGGGACAGATACGTTGTCTGGCGCGCAAGGATTTTATTTGCCGATCGTTTTAGAGGGAAAGAGTTTAGGAGCTTTGGGGGTCGAACGGAATCCTGAACAAAAATTAGAAAACAGCCAACTGAATTATTTGAAATTGGTTATTACACAACTAGCGATCGTACTGGAACAGTCTTATTTGAAAGACGAGAAAGAACGGATCCAGATAGAAAACGAACGGGAAAGAGTGCGCAGCAACCTGCTTCGAGCGATATCTCATGATCTTAGAACACCGTTGACAGCTATTTCAGGGATCGCAGAAACGCTCAGCGACGATGAATTGGAATTGGAACAAGAAACAAAGAAAAAATTGTTGAGAGACATCCAAGAAGAATCCCAGTGGCTCATCAGGATGGTAGAAAACTTGTTGTCGATTACTCGCATCAATATCGATACGATGAAAGTGAAAAAAACTAGCGAGTCTCTAGAAGAAATCATCGCAGCTGTTTTAAGCCGATTAAAAAAAGTTTATCCCGCACAGAAAATAAGCGTTTCACTGCCTGAAGAAATGATATTTGTGGAAGTAGATCCGATTTTGATTGAGCAGGCGCTGTTCAATTTGCTCGAAAATGCTGTGAGACATGGCGATAAAGAGCAGCCAGTCACATTGAATATCAAGAAAAGCGAAGGCAAAGTCTATTTTGAAATCATCAACTACGGGGAAATACCGGTAGCACAGTTCCAAAAGCTGCAGAATAATTTAGTGATGGACGAGGAAGCGCCGGTGGATTCGAAAAACGGTCTTGGTATTGGATTAAGCATCGTCAAAACCATCATCCACGCTCATAATGGAAAAATGGAAATAGAGACGAATGAAGGCAAAACAGTTGTCAGATTTTATTTGCAATAATTGGAGGCGGCGATCATGTACAAGCAGTTATTATTAGTGGAAGACGATCCTACGATCACAGATTTTATGAAAGTCGTTTTTAGTAAAGAACACTATCAGCTGAAAGTGGCTAAGACGGGTATGGAAGCTTTGACACTGGTGCAAATGGAGACTTTTGATCTGTTGCTGTTGGACTTGGGGCTTCCTGATATTGACGGCATCGAATTGTTGAAGATTTTCAGAAAGCGAATGACGATACCCATCATCGTGGTTTCAGCCAGAACAAATGAAGTGGAGAAAGTGAAGGCATTGGATTGTGGTGCAGATGATTATGTAACAAAACCATTTGGGACAAATGAATTGCTGGCAAGGATCCGGACGTCTTTGCGGCACGCTGGCAATCAACAAGCCATCGCGTCTCCCATTATTGAAAATAAGCATTTAAAGATCGATTTGGACAAGCAGCTGTTTTACAAAAAAGGAAAAGAAGTGCATTTGACGAAAAACGAATATCGGATCTTAACAGTCTTGTTCCAACAGTTGGGGAAAGTTGTTACGTACGATACCTTGATGACCGCAGTCTGGGGACCTTACTCTGGAGATTCACAGATTTTAAGAGTCAACATGTCCAATATTCGAAAGAAAATCGAAGAAAACACACTGGAACCAGAATACCTGACCACTGAGATCGGAGTAGGGTATCGCATGAAAGATTATAGGGAAAACTAAATGGAGTGTTGTTAAGATAAATCAATTTTTCTCCAGAACATTGCAAATAAGTAAGCGTTTTACACTTAATAAGGTTATACTGATAGTAGAATAGAAAAATATTCTGAGCATCCAATCAATTAGGCTTTGAAGGAGGAGACAAATGGGATTTAGAGAAGATTTTTTATGGGGCGGAGCAACCGCTGCAAACCAAACAGAAGGCGGATACAATGAAGGTGGAAGAGGACTGGCCAATGTCGATGTCATTCCGCATGGAGAAGATCGTTTCCCTGTGATGAAAGGACATATGAAAATGTTCGATTTTGACGAGGACCATTTTTATCCAGCGAAAGAAGCTATCGACCACTACCACCGTTATGAAGAAGACATTGCCTTATTTGCGGAGATGGGATTTAAAACGTACCGCTTATCGATTGCTTGGTCGCGTATTTTTCCAAAAGGCGATGAAACTGAGCCAAATGAAGAAGGCATGAAATTCTACGAAAACATTTTTAAAGAATGTAGAAAATACGGCATCGAGCCGCTTGTGACCATTACACATTTTGATATTCCAATGCACTTAGTGAAAGAGTATGGCGGTTGGAGAAACAGAAAAATGATCGGATTTTATGAGAACTTGTGCAACGCTATTTTCCGTCGTTACAAAGGTCTGGTCAAATATTGGCTGACATTTAATGAAATCAATGTGATCATGCACTTGCCGTTTATGGGGGCTGGGCTTTATTTTGAAGAAGGCGAAAATGAAGAGCAAGTTCAATACCAAGCCATTCACCATGAATTGATAGCTAGTGCAATGGCTACGAAAATCGCGCATGAAGTGGATCCTGAAAACCAAGTCGGCTGCATGCTTGCGGCTGGAAAATTTTACCCGTATACACCCAATCCAAAAGATGTCTTGGCTGCACAACAAGCTGATCGCGAGAATTACTTTTTTATCGACGTTCAATCTCGCGGAGAATATCCAGCGTATGCGTTGAAGAAATTTGAACAAAAAGGAATCGATATTCAAATGGAAGAAGGAGACTTAGAGCTTCTTAAACAATATACAGTCGACTTTATTTCGTTTTCTTATTATTCTTCCAGAGTCGTTGCTACAGATCCGGAAGTCGATGAAGTTGGCGGAAATATTATGTCGTCCGTTAAAAATCCATATTTGGAAGCCAGTGAATGGGGCTGGCAAATTGACCCTCTAGGATTGCGGATCACCATGAACGAAATCTATGATCGCTACCAAAAACCATTGTTCATTGTAGAAAATGGATTAGGTGCCGTGGATACGCCGGATGAGAACGGATATGTAGCAGATGATTACCGCATCGATTACCTGGCACAGCACATCCAAGCGATGAAAGATGCTGTGGAGATAGACGGAATCGATCTATTAGGGTACACCACTTGGGGACCAATCGATATTGTCAGCGCGAGCACCGGAGAAATGAAAAAACGTTATGGGTTTATCTATGTAGACCGTGACAATGAAGGAAACGGAACGCTGAAACGTTCCAAGAAAAAATCGTTTGATTGGTACAAAAAAGTCATCGCTACTAATGGAGAAGACCTTTCTTACTAAGTTAGAGTTTCAGAAGTCCATTTGCGTGCCTTTAACTCAAATTTTATGATCTAAACGGAACGCAATTTGATTTTGCGTTCCGTTTTTCTTTCTATTTGATGAAATAAGTCACGCAAATAAAAGAGTCGTGGTTTAGCAAGTTTCATCTATTCAGGAGAGCGCATTTTGATATAACAAAAAAGAATAGCTGAGTATGAAATATAAGTATTAGCCGCTAAAGAAAGCACTGTGTATGATGAGGATGAAAGAAATCAGAAAAGAGGCTGGTGAGGTACTATGAAAGATTTGTTGAAACGGATCATACGTCAAGAAATCGAGAAAGGTTCTCCGCTATTCGACGAAATCCATGTTCAAAAAGCCGGAAATGAACGATTAGTGATGGAATTGAATACAGGTTACCATTCTCCAAAAGAAGTCCTCGAAGCACTTGAAGAAATCACGGGCGAACCGATTGATCCCTCAGTCACTGTTTCTCTGCCTTTTTATACGGATTTTGGCAGACATATTTCATTTGGGAAAGAGATTTTTCTCAATCAAAATGTTACTTTCGTAGACTTGGGCGGGATTTATTTGGAAAATCATGTGCTGATTGGTCCTGGAGCTCGATTACTAACGGTGAATCATTTGACAGACCCGGGAAAAAGAAGAGGGATAATGGTGGATTCGATCCATATCAAAGAAAATGCTTGGATCGGAGCAAACGTGACCGTTTTGCCTGGTGTAACAGTGGGGAAAAATGCTATCGTAGCAGCAGATTCTACAGTGACAAAAGACGTGCCGGACAATGTGATCGTTGCTGGCACACCGGCTCGAATCATTAAAGAAATCAACTAATGGAAAAATAAAAAGACACGTGCTATGCTGAACTCAGTTGATTAACTACTGAAAGGGGATTTCAAATGAAAGTATTTGTTGTAGGTGCCAATGGAAAAGTAGCTCGTCATTTTGCCGACTTTGTGAAAGAAGACGGTGCAATTGATGAAACAGCTATGATACGTAAAGCAGAACAAGCAGGTTTCTTCGAAGAAAGAGGAATAGACACAGTTCTTTTGGACTTGGTCAAAAACTCAATAGATGAATTAGCTGAAGCGATGAAAGGTTCCGATGCGGTTATTTTCAGCGCAGGGGCCGGCGGAAGCGGACTGGATAAAACGATTTTGATTGACCTAGACGGAGCTGTAAAAGCTATGACAGCTGCAGAACAAGCAGGTGTGAAACGTTTCGTTATGGTGAGTACGTTCCGTACAGGTCGCGAAGCCATGTCACAAGAACACGATCTGCAAATTTACACCATTGCAAAAAATTATGCGGATGAATGGTTGAAAAACCGTACGCAATTAGACTGGACGATCGTGCATCCAGGAATGTTAGTCGATACAGATGGTACGAGTCAAATCAAAGTAGGCATGGGGCAAGAAATCAATGAGGTTCCTCGTCAAGATGTGGCACGCACGTTGATCTCTGTACTCAAAAATGACAATACCATTCGTAAAGAATTTGAAGTTCTGGCTGGAGACAAGACGGTTGAAGAAGCTGTCAGAGAATTGTAATCCGAAGTGAATGTTTCATAAATCAAGGAACTCCTCCAAAAGATCAATTGATCTTTTGGAGGAGTTTTATGCGTTAAAAGCTGGCAGTCAATCCTCAAGTAAACGACCGTTGTCATTCCACTGACCATACTGTTTGTTGTTTCTTGTATTCTCAATGAATTTATCTAACCGTTTGTTGAAAAGCTGCGGATCGTGTTTATAACTTTGGATGGTGTCGATTCGGATCGTTCTATACAATTCTGGAAAATCCAAAAAGTTCTGGTATACATGTTCGTCTTCTTTCAAACGTGTTTCGATCTCTTTATCAATGACGAATGATTCAGGACGCATATCAGGCAAGATTTTTAAGCCCTCTTCCGTCATCAAATCCAAACGGATCAGCCTTCTGACTCTTTCTTTATTCAATTCTGTCCAATGGCTTTTTTTCGTTCTGGGAGATAGTCTCTGTGCTAACTCAGTATCTGATAGTTTTTTCTTTGTACCATCGATCCAGCCAAAACACAAGGCTTCTTCCACAATATCAAGGTAAGGAACAGAGTGAGTTCCTTTTGTTGAATTGGTGATGACCCAGCAACAGCTCTCTGAGGTAGAATACGTTCCAAGCCATGTTCTCAGCTCTTGTCGTGTTTGTATTTTCAGCACATTTTCCATGTCCATTTCTGAGCAGCTCCTTTCTAATCACCTTTAGATTTTTTTAAATGGAGCTCTAAGTTTCCTTTGCAGAGCTTGATATGCCTTGAGTTGGCGGCGAGATCGTTCGATTCTTTTATATCGTTCAGGATTTTTTTGATAAAACTGCTGATGGTAGTTTTCTGCCGGCCAAAATGCAGTTGCAGGTTCAATAGAGGTAACGATCGGTTTCGTGTACTTGCCTGAATCAGCTAATCGTTGTTTGGAAGTCTCAGCGATACGACGCTGCTGCTCGTCTTTTACAAAAATGATGGGACGATACTGATTGCCTCGATCTTGAAATTGGCCAGATGCATCAGTCGGATCGGTCAATTGCCAGTACAGTTCCACTAAATCAGCGTATTGAATGATCCGTGTATCAAATATGATTTCGACTGCTTCTACGTGCCCTGTATATTGACCTCTAACTTGGTCATAAGTCGGATGGTCTACCTTTCCGCCAGTGTAGCCGGATAGAACTGAAAGGATTCCGTTACGGTTTTCAAATGGTTCCACCATACACCAGAAACAACCGCCCGCAAATATCGCGGAATCTTGATGAATGGAACCGTCAATAGAGTGTTTGTTGAAATCAAATGGAGTATCAGAAGTAGGGTGATCCGTAATTTTATGATAAAAATCGGTCACGTCAGGCGTTAAATTATTTCTGAGAGCCAACGGACGCAAGTCAGCTTCCAGCTGCGAAAGTTGAGTATCGAGATTCGCACCGTTCTCTAAGGCATTTTTGGCCATCAAGAGTAAAGACCGCTCCCAGTCTCGAGTTCCTGGATTGAGGATTAGGTTATAAAGAGTGGCAAGCGTTTTGTCAGAGTTTATTTTCATTTTACAGCCCTCCTGTACCTCAGATTTATAAAGATAAATGATTCAAAGTCATACTGCTTCATTCTTATTATACAACACTATACCTGAATAGTTAGCGTTGAGTTTTTAAAAGAGCAGATGTTAAAAGCATAGAACTACAGCAAAATTGCTAGTTGAGAAGTCAGGAAGGCGAGCTGTATACTAGATGGAAAAGTCGTGAGACGAGAATGTCCTTTGGCAAGAGACATTATAAGTCTATGACAACCAAAGTAAAACGATTAAAGTGTAGTTATGAGGAGCGAAACCCATGGTGAATTTTTCGGACCGACAAAAAAAAGTATTATCTTTATTATTAAAAAGTGATGATTATATTAAAAGCGATTACATTTCTGGGGAGTTGAATATTTCCACTAAAACGGTACAGCGTGAAATTAAGAGTATCAATACATTATTGTCAGAACTTAGAGCAGATAGTATAAAGTCTTTCAGAGGCAAAGGATACGTCATACTTCTAGAATCAAAAAAGTCTATCCAAATGATTTTTAAGGACTACGAGGACAAGGATGCGCTAATTCCAAATATGCAACAAACCCGTATTGAATGGATCATCAGAAAACTGGCTGTGTTAAGTATGGAAGAAAAAGAATATACCTTAGAAAGATTCGCAGATGAATTATTTGTCAGTTTGACCACTCTTAAAAAAGACATGAACAGTGTCAAAGAAATTTTACAATCGTACACTATTCACTTAGAGAAAGTTTCCAATAAAGGTGTTCGATTACAAGGAGAAGAAAGAAATATCCGTCAGCTGATTGTAGATTATTTGGTTCTTGGGGAAAGTGAATTGCATTTAGAAAAAATATTCAGCATGTCTTATACAGACAAAGCTTTTGTTGAAGAAATTGTGATACGCAATATTCGAAAGTACCACATTCCAATAACAGATATAGGATTTAGAAATCTGATTATACATGTAGAGATTGCAATCGCGAGACTTCGCTTGACGAATACCAGTATACAGCCAAAAACAATAGATATTGAAGTAAACTCGATTGAATATGAGTGTGCCAAATCTATTGCAGAAGAAATAGAAAGCAACATTCATTTGTCCATCCCAGAAAATGAAGTAGTCAATGTTTATTTGCATCTTTTAGGTCAAAAAAAGATGCTGATACAAGAAAAACCTTCAGGCATTGGAATAATAAGTCCAGAAATTCAGTTGATAGAAAGGGTACTAGTTGAGATCAACGAAATGTATCGATTGGATTTTAGAGAAGATGCAATATTAAAAAATGGATTGCTCTTGCATCTGGAAAGTGCTCTTCATAGAATTCGGTTAAATATGCCCATTAATAATGAACTTATCGAAGAGATTAAAATGAATTATCCTTTTCCAATGCAGTTGGCAAAATTGTTGGCGGGTTCTCTAGAAAAAGCTTTTAAACTCAAAATTGATCTGAATGAAATTGGTTTCTTGACACTGCACTTTTGTGGAGCTCTCGAAAGAGCAAACTCTGTTGAGTCTAGTAAAGAAATCCATGCGGTAGTGGTGTGTACGACTGGTTTGGGAACATCGGTCTTGTTGAAAGCCAAGCTTCAATCAAAACTTCAATCTAAAATAAAAGTAATGGGTGTCTATGCACTTTATCAACTGGAAGATATAGATTTTACAAATATCGACATCATTATAACGACCGTACCATTGTCAAAAAAATATTCTATTCCTGATGTCGTCATCACACCTATTGTCAGTGATAAAGATATCAAAAAAATTCAGGACCTAATCACATATGGTGCAGATGAGTTCTCTATTACAGATTTATTCTATGAAGATCTTTTCTTTGAAGAGCTGGATTGTACAACAAAAAAAGAGTGTCTGTCCGTTATGACAGAAAAACTTCTCCAATTAGGTTTTATAGACAAAAAATGTCAAGAATCTATTTTTGCTCGAGAAGAAATGGCAACTACCGAAATTGGTAAT
This sequence comes from Desemzia sp. AGC72, assembly GCF_057334175.1. Lineage (NCBI taxonomy): Bacteria > Bacillati > Bacillota > Bacilli > Lactobacillales > Carnobacteriaceae > Desemzia > Desemzia sp. AGC72. The sequence goes on along the minus strand of NZ_JBHFIG010000018.1, from coordinate 115,264 downwards.
GGTGTATGTGTACCGCATAACATGGAAGGAAATGTTTTCCGTTCTTCTATCAGTGTTGGAATCGTAAAAGATCCTATTTTGTGGGAAGTTGGAAAAGTCCAACTAATCATGATGGTGATTGTCGATAAACATACTATTAAAGAATATAATGACTTATTTTTAACTATTTACGAAAAAATCGATTTTCAATATAAAGTAGACGAATTTATTAAACAAAAAAATTTTCATTACTTAAAAAAATTATTTTATTAGGAGGAAAAGAAATGAAAAAAATAATCGTAGCGTGTGGAGCAGGTATCGCAACTAGTACGGTAGCTTTAAGAAAACTACAAGATGGATTGGAAGCAAGAGGTAAGGCGAATGAAGTAAAATTTACGCAAACGTCGTTGGCAGAATTGCCGGCAACAACAAATGGGCATGATTTAATCGTGACCACTGCACAAGGTGGAAGCGGCTATGGGATACCCGTCATTTCTGGATTAGGCTTGATTACTGGAATAGGCGTAGATAAAGTAATCGATGATGTAATCAAGGCTTTAGAGTTGTAGGAGGAATGAGATGTTTTCAGAAGAATTAGTTTATATAAACGAAAGCTATCTTTCTCAAGAGGATCTTTTTGATCGTATTTCAAAAGACCTTTTGGAAAAAGGCTATGTTCATGATACTTATCAAGAAGCACTGAAACAACGAGAAATAAGTTATCCCACAGCGTTGCAAACAGAAGTGTGTGGTATTGCTATCCCGCATACAGAGGCAAATCACATTAAGAAGCAAGCCATTGCGGTAGTTAAATTAGAGGATCCTATTTTGTTTAAAGAAATGGTTGGAGATGCTAATGTACCGGTGAAGTTACTTTTCTTCTTATTAGTTAAAGAAAAACACAGTCAAGTTCAAGTGTTGAGTAATTTAATGAGTTTATTTTCCAATAATCACTTTGTGAATTCATTATTGGAATCTAAAAGTAAATCACAGTTGATAGAAAATGTCAGTAATGAAGTAAAGGAGTAAGATGATGGAGATATTAAATTATTTAGTTAATCTAGGGGCAGCGGTAATGATGCCGATCATTTTTACAATTTTTGCCTTAGTCTTAGGAGTTAAATTTGGGAAAGCCTTAAAGTCAGGTTTGATGGTTGGGATAGGATTTACGGGACTGAATGTCATCATTTCTTTGTTGACAGATAACTTGGGACCAGCAGCTGAACAAATGGTCGAAAACTTCGGGCTGAACTTACGTGTGCTTGATGTTGGCTGGCCTGCAGCGAGTGCAATTGCATTTGGATCAGCAATCGGTGTATTGATTATTCCTGTTTGTATTATTGTAAATCTAATGATGCTTTTTACGAAAACAACAAAAACTATAAATGTGGATATATGGAATTATTGGCATTTTGCTTTTACCGGTTCAATGGTTTACCTTATTACAAATGAAATTGTTGTCAGTTTAATAATGGCTGCCATCAATATGATCGTAATTATGGTTATAGCCGACCGGACAGCTCCAATGGTCGAAAGAGAATTAGGATTGCCAGGAGTATCTATTCCTCATGCTTTTACTGGTTCATTTGCTCCAATCGCATATATATTGAATGCAATCATGGATAAGATTCCTGGAATAAACAAAATCAAGTTGGATGAAAAAGAATTCCAGAAAAAGTTTGGTATATTTGGAGACCCAGCTATTCTAGGAACATTAGTCGGTATCTTATTAGGAGTAGTTGCTGGATACGATATCAAAGGCTCATTGAATCTTGCAATCGTTATGGCTGCTGTGTTGGTGTTGACCCCTAAAATGGCTGCTGTTTTGATGGAAGGATTGATGCCAATCAGTGAAACAGTACAAGAAAAAATCCAAGACAAGTTCAAAGGAAACAGCAAACTATATATTGGTCTTGATTCAGCCGTTGGGGTAGGAAATCCTGTTACTTTAACAATCTCGCTTGTTATGGTTCCTTTAACAATCTTATTGGCTTTCATTATTCCTGGAAATGAGTTTCTTCCGTTTGCCAGCTTAGCAGGACTACCATTTATGTTTGTTTTAATTGCTCCTTTATGTAGAGGAGATTTCTTCAGAACACTAGTGGTTGGTGTAATTATCGTATCTGGCGGTTTATTGATTGGAACAAGCATAGCACCTATCTTTACACAAGCCGCTTCAGCAGCAAACTTTTCTGTGCCTGAAGGATCTAGTTTGATCTCAAGTATTGACTACGGTAGTTCATGGTTGCCATTTGTTATTGTGAAGGTAGCTGAGTATAAGTGGATTGGCGTAGCTGTATCTGCTGTGATTGCCGCAGTATTGATGGTTTGGAATAGAGGATTGATCATAAAAGAAGACAAAGGTGACACCAATTTAGATCTTAAAACCAATGAAATTTAAAAAAACTACCCTTCCCTACGAACGAATCGTTCAGTAGTGGAAGGGTAGTTTTTTTATTTCCAGTATTTTCTCTATCAAAATACTTGTTTAGAATAAGTTTTTGATTTTTTCAATGTTTTTGATCATAACGGATGTAGTACCGTCTGGATTGTTGATGAACTCGACAACTTCAGGATCCTTGTACAAATCGATTGGGATACTGATCTCGATGCCGTTGTCTAACCGGAATTTTTGTTTGGAATACTTAGGTCCGGCAACTGCTACTTCAGCAGGAGCGCGGTCTACATAGCCCATCTCTTGTACTTCTTCAAAGAATTTTTCTTTTTTAGCATAGTTGTCGCCGTAAAGGGTTTCGGCGATTATTTGGTTGTCGATGACATTTTCTTCCGTCATACTGTGGACGATGGCGTCTTTCGTGTCAGCAAGAACTTGGAATTCTTCCTCATTGAAAGCTTTACTGGTTTTTTGAACAGCTTTTTTGATGATGGCTATATTCTCTTTCAAACTAGGTTGAGGTTTGTCTTCTAAAAACATTTCTGTGAAATAAAAGACTTTTTCAGCTAATTCGTCGATCAAATGTTTTTTCTCAATCACATGGTATTCCATCACATTCAAATTCAAGACCATTCCTTCTTGGATCGCTTGACGAGCGCTCGGCAGAATCGATTGATTGACCACCAATTGGTTCGTCAACTGCTCAGACTCATAAGAAATGTGATGCGTGATGCTGTTGGAGTAATTCAGTTTGAAAAGTCCCAAGTGAGGCACTTCATCCATTGTAAAATAAACAAACAACAAATCAGCCGGGGGTATTTCCGGGTTTAATTTGGTGATTGAAAAGAACTTCTCTGTTAAAGCTTTTGTGGTTTCAATAAAATCTGTTGTTAAGGTTGAAAAAGTTGAGATCATAGGGTTGCCTTCAGCCAAGACTCCCTTTTTCATATTGTCCGAATCTTCCACTTTTTCGATCATTGCGTGGATATAGTCCATGGTAAATTTCTCCGAGATATCTAATCCGGCAAAGGAAAAAATCGGTTCATTGCTATTCACATCAAAGATATGCAAAATGGCTTCTTTTATATAAATCATGTCGTTACCTCCGTTTTCAGTCACGCTTAGTAGTATCTCATAAATCTGAAAACTGCAAAAGAGATATTTTGAGAAAAAGGATTGGAAGATTGAAATTACACACAATTTACTTTTGAGAGAATGATTTATATCCCATCTCAATACCTTATTTATGCAGAAACATTCTTTTTACACTTGAGCCTATATAGCAAATATTAACTAGATGATATAGAATCATGTTATAAAGGAGTGGTTTACTTTGGTGCAAGTATTGACTAAGTTGAAAGACCAAACAAATTTTACAAACACGGAAATGAGAATTGCCGATTATGTTGTACAGAACATCACCAAGATTCCTACGATATATATTGAGGATCTGGCAAAATTAACGTACACTTCTCATTCGACGATTATCCGTCTCTGCAAAAAAATGGGGTATGATGGTTTTAGAAGTTTTAAGAATGCTGTATCTGGTGTTGTTTACAGTCAGTTGCATTTACCTAGTGAAGTGGATGCTAACTTTCCTTTTAAACAAGAAGATTTAACCATGGATATTGCTAAGAATATAGCCAATTTAACAATGGACACAATAAAAAAAACATTGAATCAATTAGATGAAGAGTTGCTGAAATCAGTGGCAGAAATTCTTTTCAAATCTAAGCATATTTTTCTATTTTCTCGTGGTGATTCACAAATACGAGCGAGAAGCTTTCAAAATAAATTAGTAAAGATTAATAAATTTGCAATTATTTCTGAAGAATATGCAGACGAGGCATGGAATGCTTCTAACCTTACTGCGGAAGACTGTGCTCTGTTTTTATCTTATAGTGGAACTAGTCCGCAATATAAGCGTATGTTACAACATTTTTCTAACAAAAATATCCCGACTATTTTAATAACCGGAAATACAGAATCTGATTTGATTTCACTAGCTGCTAAAACAATAGTGATAGTTCAGGAAGAATATGATTTTGTAAAGGTGGGCACTTTTGCATCACAAGTAGCCTTTCAATATGTATTAGATACGTTATATTCTATTTTATATGCAAAAGAATATAGAAGTAATGTGGAAAAATTAAAAGAAAAACAGTTGCTAATTCAAAATGGAATTTTGTCAGAAGAACTCTGACACGACCATCTATTGAAAAAGCATCTGTTTTTCACTTTTTAAGATTATCCTAGTGATATACCTGCAGTTTCTAATCCTTTATCTACAATAGACATGACTAGTTGACTGTGATCAAGTTGTTTGGTCATAGTTTCAAAGTCAGATTCTCTAATGATTCTTTCAAATTCAACAAATTCCTCATACATCCGATGTGTATGCACTTTAAAATCAACTATTTGGCTGTTATTTTGATGGTCTATTACAGTAAACCGATCAATGGTGCTTGTAGGTCCTTCAATAACTATTGAACCATTATTACCTTGAATTATGGTTCTTACTGGAGCTGTAGAATCTTTAGCACCTATACAGACTGCCTTTTTATCCCTGTAATCAAGACTCAGAATACCAGAAGTGTCAATTCTATTTTCCACATTTGCCGAATAGTTTATTTCTTGTGGTTCTCCAAAAATTCCTGTTACAAAATGGATGTTGTAAATGTTAATATCCATTAAAGCTCCACCACCCATTTTGGGATTGAAAGCCGGTAAGATATCCCCTTTTTTGAAGGCATCGTATCGTGACGAATACTGTGAATAATTACATTCAATAAGTTTGATATCTCCAATTGTTTTTACTGCTTCTTTTATTTTTTTGTAATTGGTCAAATATTGATTGGTTATAGCTTCTAACAGCATGACGTTGTTTGCTGAAGCCAGTTCTCTCAGTTCTTTCATTTCGGATAAATTTAAGGTAAAGGGTTTTTCACAAATAACATTTTTTTTACTGACTATGGCTTGTTTGGCAAAAGAAAAATGCAGATGATTTGGTAATGCGATATAAACGGTATCGATATTCTGATCGTTTAAACAATCAGAATAATTAGTTGAGACTTGGCGAATGCCATAGTTGGTTTTCAAAAGCTTCATTTTCTCAATACTTCTATCCGTTCCTACGATTGCCTCTAATTGAATCCCTGAAATATCCCGGACCATAGTTAAAAAATCATTTACGATCATTCCAGAACCTATAATGGCGAGTTTCATTATAAACCTTCTTTCTTAGTTGAGTCATTCCTATTTTTTAAACGAATGGATAAGTTAGTGCTTCATATTTTGAATACCTTCTTCAAGTATCTCTAGTTGGCGAATCGTTTCTTCATCTTTCACTGTTTTATCTTTTCCATTGATAATCGACTCATACAATCCTTCATAAACATGACTGTAGTCTCCGATTTCAGAAACAACTTTTTCTTCATGGTATAAACCATCAGTATCCATATAGGTCACAGTACCATAATGTTCTGGAGTATCCACGCCAAAATCAGCATTAGTAGGCATATAGAATAATTTTAAGTGTTCTTCCTGTCTATCTTTCTCTTGCTTGGTAAACATACCTTTTTTACCATACAGAACAAAACTTGGTCGCGGTTTGATCCTGAAGTAACTTGATTTAATCGAAACCTTTATTTTTGAATAATAAAAGTCCAAATCGAAATAATCGTTCATTCGATTAGATCCCAGTAATTGTCTTACATCATAATGAATAGAATCTGGATCTCCAAAATAGGAAAGAACTTGATCAATGGTATGGCATCCATGTCCATATAAATAGCTTGAAGATGCTGAAAATTCGGTGCTGTTTTCTGGAACTTCTGGTCTGAAATAATCATAATGCATTTCGACTTCCAGTAATTCACCTATCATACCGCTTTCGATAACTTTTTGAGCGGTCAGGAAATCTGAATCGTAGCGTCTGTTTTGGTAGCATTGAACGAGCAAATTTTTTGATTTTGCTAGCTTAAATAGTTCTCTTGCTTCTTCAGCAGTTTCAGTAAACGGTTTTTCAACTAGCGTGTGTTTCCCTTTTTCCAGTGATAATTTTGCAAATTCAAAATGTAATGAACCTGGAAGGCAAATTGCAACCAATTGAATTTCCGGATCATCCCAAATATCTTCTAAATTCGTTGTGTAGTGGACTCCAGGAATCTTGTCCCAAGAGCTGTTTTCATGACGAGAATAGATAGTCTTCACTGTAATATTTTCTGTTTTTAATGAAAAAGGTAAATGATAGCGATTAGTACTTTTTCCGTTGCCGATATAAGCCACTGTTAACATAAAAAACCTCCTATAATATCTAATAGTTAGATTATATAGGAAAATGATGGATATAAGCGGCTGCTTATCCATTCTGGTTCTCATGTTCTTTTTTCTTCTAAATAAAGTGATACATACTGAACATTATGTTCATAGAATTTTTTACAGGAATATTAGAATCATTCAGAAAAAACAATCTATGTTGGTAATGTAGATTTTGATACTCACCATTTGATGATATGTGAATTTTTTTAGGAAGAGACTTGCAATAAGTGATAGGGGCTTTGATTATTAGAAAACTAAACGAGCGATATTATTAGAAGAATGCATTTTAAAAAGTCCTAAAGATGACACTTCCATCAAGGCAAAGGAGAGAACTAATAAACCAGCTGTTGAATTTTCTAGATTGGTTTTTGTAAGGGGGATTTTTTTTCAGTTCATATTTTTGTAGAGTCGAAAAAGTCATCTTTATTATAGTAGAAACACACTAAAATAAAGAGTATCACAAACACACACTTCCAAAACTATGAATGATTGTGTTTGGTAGTGGAAGTATGTGTTTACCTATTTGAATTAAAGGAAGGCAGCTGTTTTTTGACAATCATTCAGGCAGAAATTGAATAGAATTGGATACTAAAAACAAGTCACTCGTTGAACACAATGGTCCTGAGTAACCTGTTTTGTATTTTCCATAATTTATTCCTCCAGTTTAAAGAGAGCCGTTTGCATATCTTTTGTAATCTCCATCATAGATTGGAAGAACTGAGTGACTTGTGGTTCGAATTGCGGGTCTTTTAAACGACTAGTATTTTCCTCGATGACCGCTTGTTCGCGGCTAGTATCCAATACCGGTAAGTCATATTCTTTTTTATACTGACCAACTTTTAAAACTGTGTTCAAACGCAATTCGAACAAACGAGTCAACTCTTGATCAATCGCATCAATGTCTTTACGGTATTGTTCTATTTCACTCATTCGATTGTCCTCCCAGCATCAAGTCCATCATACCGATAGCAGTAACCGCCTCTAGAACAGGCAGTACACGAGGTACGATACAAGGGTCGTGGCGACCTTCGACTTCCAGTTCAGTTTCAGTACCTTCTTGGATGTTGATCGTTTGCTGTTTTTTCTTGATGGAAGCAGGTGGTTTTACAGCAGCTCGAAAGACGACCGGCATCCCGTAAGTAATTCCGCCGATTATTCCGCCGTTGTTGTTAGTACGCGTTTTGATTTGGTCGTGTTCGTCATAGTAGTATTCGTCGTTGGCTTGAGATCCGCGCATTTTAGTGATGTCGAACCCTGTACCAAATTCAATCCCTTTAATCGCTGGAACGGCAAAGACTAGATGAGCCAATTGAGATTCAACAGAGTCAAAGAATGGATTTCCATACCCGGCATCTAATCCAAGGACAAACGTCTCAACAACGCCGCCAACAGAGTCGCCATCTTCTTTTGCTTCCAAGATTAAATCAGTCATCTCGGTTTCTTTTTCAGCATCAAAAAGGGGAAGTTGCTGCTCTTTTAACTGCTTGATTTGTTCCAAAGTGACGTTTTTTTGAGTTTCAAAAGGCGTGTCTTCAATCTTTCCAATAGATTGTATGTGAGCACCGATCGTAACACCCTTTTGTTTCAACCATTGTTGGCAAATAGCCCCTGCGAATACTAATGGAGCAGTAATCCGTCCTGAGAAGTGCCCGCTGCCTCGATGGTCGTTGTACCCATTATAACGGATACGTCCAGGGTAATCGGCTTGTCCTGGACGCATGACGTTTTTCAGCATACTGTAATCTTTTGAGCGTGTATTGGTGTTCCAGATGATAGCTGTCAATGGTGCACCAGTTGTTTTACCATCTAAAAGTCCGCTTAAGATCTCTGGATGGTCTTTTTCTTTTCTTGGTGTGGTCAATGCATTTTTTCCCGGTGCTCTACGCGCCATTTCAATTAAGACTTGTTCCATATCCAATTCCAAACCTGGCGGCAGGCCATTGATAGTGATTCCGATAGCGACACCATGTGATTCTCCAAATAATGAAAGTTGTAAATTGTTACCCCATATTCCGCTCATGAATTTCTCCTCCTAGTTGCTGAAATATTTCCCAAAAATCAGGATAAGACTTTTTGACACAGTCGCTGTCTTTTACGTGAATCGGATCAAGGCAGACAGTTGAAGCAATAGCCAACATCATAGCTATTCGATGGTCCTTATGGCTCCATACATCTTGACCGCCTGCTAATTGTGAAACTCCTTCAATCAACAGTGAATCTCCTATGATCTCAATTCGTGCTCCTAAAGCAGCTAACTCTTTTTGAGTAGCAACTAAACGATCGCTTTCTTTGATTCGCAATCGTTCCAGATTGGTGATCGTTGTTTTGCCTTTACTTAATGACGCAACTAAAGCAACAATTGGAATGATATCCGGTATTTGGGCTCCGTCGATGATGCGTTCGCTCTCATCAAATTCGGTATTCAATATATTTAAAACATCTATAATAGCGCGATCTCCTTGTAGAGAAGAGGAATCTAAACCTGTTACGGAAAGAGTATTTCCTAGTGCATTTGCACTCAGCCAAAATGCCGCTTGCGAATAATCACCTTCTACTTCGTATTGACGGGCAACATAAACTTGATTACCTTTGATCTGGAATTCTTGACCGTTTTCATCTTGTTTGATGACAATGCCAAATGATTCCAACACAGAAAGGGTCAAATCAATGTAGCCTTTTGATTCCAAATGAGTTGTTATCTTCAAGACAGAATCTCCATCTAGTAAAGGCAATGTCAGAAGCATACCGGTGATGAATTGTGAGCTGATATCGCCGCGCATTTCATAAATCCCAGGAGTTAGTGGCCCTTTGACAGACAAGTGCAAGTTTTTTGGACCAACCAAATGGTAAGGGAGAGATTGATCTGTAAATAGTTCTTGATAAGGTTCAAGTGGACGTTTGCCCAATTGTCCTCTACCGATAAATTGCGTTTCACCTGCAAATAAAGTCGCTAAAGGAATAAGAAAACGCAGAGTAGATCCTGACTCATTGCAATCAATCGTGCGACTCTGAAAAATTTCTCCAAAAGGTGCTCCATCAATAGTCAATGCCTTATGGTTATAGGAAATAACTGCTCCAAACGAGCGCATTCCTTCAATGGTAGCAATGATGTCATCTGATAGCTGGATATTCTTGATCGTACTGCGACCTGTTGCCAAACTGGCACAAATCACTGCGCGGTGAGCCATACTTTTAGAGGGCGGGACTGTGACCGTTCCTGTTAAATTTTTAGGAGTTAGTGTTAAATGCGTCATGCTGTTGTCCCTCCAGTTTTTAAAGAGTCAAAGAATGAAAGAGCTGTTTGGTGCCTTTGAGCAGATCCTATATCAGTTAAAATAATCACCGTCAAATGACCTTCGATATTTTTTTTGTCTTTGTTGATATAAGGCAACAATTTAGGGTAATCTTCAAGAGACGTTAATTGTGTAGGTAAATGATGCTGCTGTAGGAGCGCTACTAGTCTATCAGTGGTTCCTGCTTTAGTCAGCTGCTTTTTTTCTGCGATTCTTGATATCGCGACCATACCAATTGCAACGCCTTGGCCATGAGTGTGTTTTTCATAATGGTAGTACGCTTCTATCGCATGCCCCAATGTGTGCCCGAAGTTCAACAGCATACGTTCGCCTACATCTTTTTCGTCTGCTTGCACAACCATTTGCTTGATCGTGCAACAGGTTTCAATGACCCACTCAATGTGCTGCATGACTTCTGTTCGTGAAGACAGTTCCATAAGACGATTAAATAAATCCAGATCTTTGATGCAGCCGTATTTGATAACTTCAGCCATTCCATCTGCAAAAGCCGAATCAGTCAATGTCTCCAACACTAAAGGATCAATCAAAACAAGAATTGGATGGTAAAAAGCCCCAACTAAGTTCTTTCCTTCCAGTAAATCGACACCCACTTTTCCGCCGACACTGCTGTCAACTTGTGCGAGCAGTGTGGTAGGGATCTGAACATAGGAGATGCCTCGTAAGTAAGACGAAGCTGCGAAACCAGTGATATCACCGATGACGCCGCCGCCCAAAGCAATCATCAAGTCGCTTCGGGTCAAACCGGATTTGGCTAACGCACTATAAATTCTGGGCATCGAATCAAAAGTTTTGGTTTGTTCGCCAGAAGGAAGAACAATGCACTGCACCTCAAAGCCCACTGCTTCCAATTGTTTAGTGACAGATCTTCCATAGTGTTCATACACAGTCTCATCTGTGACAATGGCGATTTTAGCCCCAGTAAAGACTTTTGAGATTTCATGACTGATGTTGTTGAGCAATCCTTTTTCAATTTTTAAATCATAAGCTACTTCCTGTGAGGGAAGTTTAACGGTCAGTACAGACATATCTTATCCCTCATCTTCTTAGTTTGTTAGAATAGTTGATGCTTCTTGGATCGAATGTCCTTCGAGATCAGCCAGCTTGCGAGCTTTTTCCATCAGACCAGCGAATTCATCTGGTGTCAGACATTGTTCGCCGTCGCTCCAAGCATTGGCTGGGTCGTTGTGGACTTCGATCATCAATCCGTCTGCTCCGGCAACGATTCCTGATTTAGCACCTGCTTCCACCAAGTAAGACATTCCGCCAGCATGACTCGGATCGACAATGATCGGCAAGTGAGAAAGTTCTTTGATGACAGGCACGGCTTGGATATCCAAGGTATTTCTCGTTTCCGTTTCAAATGTTCGAATGCCGCGTTCACACAAAATAACATTCTCATTTCCTTCTGACATAATGTATTCCGCTGACATCAACCACTCTTTGTAAGTTGCAGATAAGCCGCGTTTCAAAAGTACCGGTGTCTGCGTACGACCAACTTCTTTCAGCAAATCAAAGTTTTGCATATTACGTGCGCCGATTTGGATGATGTCTACAGAGTCTACAAATTGATCGACCCATTTGGTAGACATCAATTCAGTCACGATAGGTAATCCAGTTTCAGCTTTTGCCACTTCCAGCATTCTTAAACCTTCTAGTTCAAGCCCTTGGAAACTGTACGGAGAAGTTCTTGGCTTGAATGCACCGCCGCGTAAGAAGTTGGCGCCAGCTTGTTTAAGTTGTTTAGCGATTGTTACAATTTGCTCTTCACTTTCTACAGAACAGGGACCAGCGATGATACTTAACTGATGACCACCAATCGTTTCGTTTCCAACAGTAATGATGGAGTTTTCAGGATGGAATTTTCTGTTCGCTCGCTTGTAAGGGTCTTCTACTCGAATAACTTGTTCCACTTCTGGAGCTGCTTTTAAGTGATGAATATCGATTCCGCTAGTATCGCCGATCAATCCTAAAAAATCACGCTTGATATCTGTAAAGTGGCTCACTGCTACTCCTTGTGTTTCTAATTTAGCCGATAATTCTTTAATAGAACTTGCATTAACTCCTGTTTTTAAAACGATGATCATGATCATTCTCCTCTGTATTGTTAGTTTATTTTGTACAAACACCACACCATTACTGGTTCGTAGCGGGCTTCTATCGTATATTCTGTTGTTTTCTCTTTTTCAAACACATCCTCGCTGATAATCGTGTATTTCAAATTTTTCTTACAAAAGGCTGACCAGGCTTTGTATTTACTATCTGTAAATTCAATTACCGTGTCCTCATTTTTTTCGGTTAAATACTTTTTCAAAAAAATAGTGGTTGCCGGATGGATCATCGCGTGGTCTTCTGCATAATAGTTATTTTTGATCAAGACCATGGGTTTAGTTTTTCGTTGAAAGACTTCTACAAGATCAACTTTATCCCAGTAATCATAATTAAATTCTTTCCAGCCATAATCTTTTCGCGCGCTTTTAAAAGCTACCGGAAACAACACATGTTGCCCGGTCATTTGATCTATGTTGTGGAGCAGACTGTCAAAAGACGGATACTCTACAATACCATCGTCTTCTGATTGCATAAAAGATTCTGCGATGGCATAACTATCGGTGCTGCTTGGACCTAACGTATGAATGATCATCTATTCTTCCTCCACTAAAATTATTGAAAAACGAAAAAACGCCACACCCGATAGTCTTGTGAAAGAACATCGAATGTAGCGTTGGGTAGATTAACTCATAAATTAAAGTTTGGTATTTACTTGTTCGCCCCATTCGATTTCTTTTAAAGAATCTATAGGGCGACTGTTGTCAACAGCTCAAATATCTCTAGCCTCCATAGATTTGTTCCTAAAGAAGCTAAAGTAATAATTATTCAATTGTAGGTCTGTAACTATTTGAAGTTGTAAGTTCATTTTAGTCTCTCCTCAATTGTTTGGTATCAGCTGCTGTCCAACTGGTGAGACCAATACTAGCAATTACAAAAATCATTGTCAACAAAAAGAAAAATATTTTGTGAAACATTTTTCTAAAAAAGCACCCTGAACCGTTGAGAGTAAACGAATCAGGAGTATGCAAAAAAATGTTTATTTATATTTCTAATTGAATTTTATATTTCTTTTGTCTATACTTCAACACATTATCAAATGATTGGAAGGGGTGCTTTATGAACTTTTACGGATTATTTGGAGAATCTCTGGCACACAGTTTTTCGCCAAGCCTCCATAAGATGATTTATCAAAAAACAGGAATAGAGGCTGCATATAAGCTTTTTGCGTTTCCTCCATCACAGTTGAAATCAGCAATAGATGGAATTCAAACACTATCGATCAAAGGAGTTAATGTCACGATTCCTTATAAAGAAGCTGTTATGCCTTATTTGGACGAGATCGATCGATTTGCCAAAAAATTGGGGTCAGTAAATACGATTGAAAATGTAAATGGGAAATTGATAGGACACAACACTGATTATAGTGGCTTTGGTTTGATTCTCAACCGTAGAAACTGGGATATAAAAGGCAAGACAGCTGTTGTTTTAGGTTCAGGCGGAGCAGCAAAAACAGTTGAAGCTTATTTGATAGACCATGGAATCAAACAGCTCTATATTGTTTCAAGGACTCCAGAGCGTTTTGAAGATACCAAAAATAAAAGGTATACCAATTATGAAGAAGCAGAAAAGCTCAGTGGAGATTATTTGATCAATACGACACCTGTCGGGATGTACCCTAACGTTAAAGTTTCTCCATTAAGCGAAACCTCTATCCAGCGATTTGATTATTTGATCGACTTGATTTACAACCCTGATCAGACAACCTTTTTAAGACTGGGGCAGAAAAACAATAAACAAACTGCTAACGGATTAGATATGTTAGTTGGACAAGCGATTCGAGCAGTGAAGATCTGGGAAAATTGTTCTATTGATGAACAAATTACGGAACAACTGATTTCACAATGGAGAGGACGAAAAGGAGAAAGCCTATGAAAATGAATCTGGTATTGATTGGTATGACAGGAAGCGGGAAGAGCAGCATTGGTGAACAGCTGAGTCAACAATTAGCTTTGCCTTTTAGAGATATCGATTTGTTTATTGAACAAATAACCAATCAGTCTATTCCAGAATTATTTGAAGTGAGCGAAGCTCATTTCAGAGCTATAGAAGCTGAAGCTTGTAAAGAAATAGCTGCAAAAGAAACCCATACTGTCATTTCGTGTGGCGGCGGCGTAATTCTTGATCCAGAAAATATAAAGGCGTTAAGAAAAACTGGCTGGATCGTTTTTATTGATCGGCCTGTTGAACAGATCATCGAAGATATTGAAATTGGGCATCGGCCTTTGTTAAAAGAAGGAGAAACCAAGCTGTACCAATTGTACGAAGAACGCTTTGAGTTATATCGAGCAGCCGCAGATTTTAGAGTGGAAAATCAGTCTACTTTGGAATATGTATTAACCGAAATCAAGACTCATCTTCCAGAAACTATTATCCCAAAAAGGAGAGCATAAAATGAAAATTGTCATTATCAATGGACCTAATTTAAATTTTTTAGGTACCCGAGAACTAGAAGTATATGGAACTCAAACTTTGGAAGAGATAGAAAGTAAAATACAAGAATATGCCGAAAAACAAGGAGTAAGCTGTTCTTTTTTTCAAAGCAACTCTGAAGGGGACTTAATTGATTGCATCCAACAAGCTCATATGGATAAAGCAGATGGAATCGTCCTAAATCCGGCTGCCTATACCCATTACAGCTATGCGATTCATGATGCAGTAAAAGCTGTGGCTGTACCAACTGTTGAGATACATTTAAGTGCAATCCACGCTCGTGAGTCGTTTCGCAAAGAGTCTGTCGTAGCGCCAGCCTGTATTGGACAAATCTCAGGATTTGGTCCGACTGGCTACTTGTTAGCTGTACAAGCACTAATAGAACGGACAACATAAGGGGGAAAAAATGAATATTGCTATTGTGGGATTAGGAGTCATTGGTGGTTCGTTTGCGATGGGACTTCAAGCAGCCGGATACCAGAACATTTATGGTATAGATATCAATGAGGAGACTTTACTAACAGCTGAAACAGAGGGCATGATTCAAAAAGGATTTAGAGATGGAAAAAATATTCTGCAGGAGATGGATGTAATCATATTATCTCTATATCCGAGTCAAATTGCTCCGTTTGTTGAACAGTACCAAAGTATACTGAAAAAGGGAGCTGTTCTAACGGATGTGACAGGGGTTAAGGCTGCCATCATAGAACAAGTCGCTGAAGTTCTACCTAGAACTGTAGATTTCGTATTTGCTCATCCTATGCGCGGAAGTGAAAAAAAGGGAATCGAGGGAGCTGATCACAAGCGGTTTATAGGAGCCAATGTATTAGTGACACCTATCTCTTCAAATAAAGAGACTTCTTTAAAAATGGTTGAAAAGCTTTATAAAGATATTGGTTTTGCTCAAGTGACACGGGTAACTCCTGAAAAACATGACGAACAAATCGCTTATGTCAGCCAATTGATGCATGCGCTGTCTGTAGCGGTCACTAACAGTGCGCAAGCTTCAGAAGAAACTTTGATTTTTGCCGGGAACAGTTTTCAAGAGTTGACAAGGATTGCAGATATCAATACAGAATTATGGAGTGAGCTGTTTCTAAACAATCGATTAGCTTTATTAAAATCAATTGAACAATTCGAACGGGAATTGAATGCATTGAAAAAAACACTAGAAGAAAATGATGAAGAAAAACTGAGAAAGATCTTCAACCAAGCTGCTCAAAAACGAAGAGAGTGGTATTGAGAGAATCATTATTAGAAAATGGTTGGCTGGATATGGTGTGACAAAACAGTAAAATTAATCCAGCCATGTTTATTTTAGGCTAAGTAAACTTTCGACAAAATCTGCATTTAAAACTGAAACAAGAAAATACATTCCCCGACTATTGGCAGGTACTTTACTACATCATGGGATAAGATAACCTAAGAATGCTATTACATAAAATTGTCTTATTATGCTAAAATGAAACCGAATTCAGTTTGAGGAGGAAAATGAATGACCGTTCAAATGAGTATGCAAGAATTAGCCAATATGGTAGACCATACTTTACTAAAAGCAGATGCACAAAAATCAGGGTTTGAAAAATTATGTCAGGAAGCTGACGAGTATGGGTTTAAAATGGTGGCAATCAATTCAGCGCCGGTAGCTCTATGTAAAGAGTTGTTAGAAGACAGTCCAGTCCATGTGGGAGCAGCTATTGGTTTCCCCTTAGGACAAACGTCAATCGCGGTAAAAGTTTTTGAGGTCAAAGATGCTATCAAAAACGGAGCTGACGAAATCGACTATGTCATCAATATCCGAGAATTAAAAGATGGGAACCTAGACTATATCAAACAGGAAATGACTGAAATCGTAACCGTTTGTCGTGAGCATGATATTTTAAGCAAAGTAATCTTAGAGAATTGTTACCTGACCAATGAAGAAAAAACTGCTGTGTGTAAAATAGCTAAAAAAGTTAAACCGGATTTCGTTAAAACATCTACTGGTTTTGGAACTAGCGGTGCCACTGTTGAAGACGTGAAACTGATGAAGGACATCGTCGGTTCTGAGGTTAAAGTAAAAGCAGCCGGCGGTATTCGAGATTTTGCGGCAGCTAAAGCAATGATAGAAGCCGGTGCAGAGCGAATAGGAACGAGTGCTGGAATTCGGATTGTGGAAGAATATAAGACAATGTATAAAGAATCATGATTTTGACATGAAAAGAAAGAGCGAGGATAAATTCCTCGCTCTTTTAATGCTTGTAGGTAATTTTTGTACTCTAAAATGTGTGAAAGCAACTCTATTAGTCAAAGGAAGAAGGAAAGCATTGTCACTTGATTAATAGAAATGAGCTATTAATCAAATGAAAGATTTAGCAGTGGTCATTTGATCAATAGAAGCAAGCTATTAGTCAAGTGAAGACTCAAGTATTCTCCATTTGACTAATAAAACCAATTTACTTATCCAATTAGAATATGTAACAGTTGTTTAGTTCCTTTCTGGAGACTCTATTATTAAATGTCCTAACAAAAATGTTAAGTATTTATGGGCTTCTTCAAGGGAAATCGGCTGTTTTTTCAAAAAAATAGCCTCTAAAATCAGCATCACAGTGTTGCTGAAGTGATCAACGACTAATTCTAACGGTATATCTTTACTGCTGAAGTCTAAGTATTCATGAAAGATGTTTTGGATGACGCGTTTTAAGTAATTGCTGAAGTGATTGATCAAAGAACTGTTGCTGGGGTTATTCTTTAAAATATCATTCAGTAAGTCATTATGTGAGGATAATAAATAATACGTCCGATCGAACAATGTACTTAGTATTTTCTCGGAAGCAGCATTGGATGGTTCGTTGAGATAAATCTGGTTGCTCAATAAGTGCCAACAGTAATTCAATAGATCGTATTTGTCGTCAAAATAATTGTAAAAAGTAGCTCGAGGGAAATTGCTGATCTCGCAAATCTCGTTCACGCTGATTGACTCAAAGGACTTTTTAGCTAACAGATTGAACATGGTTTTTGAGAAAGCTTCGAGCGTTCGTTGAGCGCCGCGGGTCGGTTTTTTGGACAGGTCATATTTCATTTTACTACCCCTCTTTTATTTGCAGATTTTTGATTTTGTCTAAATTTAAACACAGGATTTAATCTGTATCTTGCCTTCGTTTCAAATAGAATCTATCATGACTTTATGAGTTTTACAAGTGTCTAAAAATGTTCTGTTGAAAATAATTTAGGCATAGGTTAGAACAAAAGAAAGAGGGAAGTAGTGTCATGATAAAAAAAGAATGGAAATTTATCGCACAACATAAATTTCTTATCATTGTATTGAGTGTTATAGCTCTAATACCGGCTTTATATAATCTGATTTTCTTGGGTGCTCTATGGGATCCCTATGGAAATGTCGATCAGTTACCCGTAGCGGTAGTCAATAAAGATGAGGTAGTGGATTTTCAAGGAAAAACGTTGGGAATCGGAAATCAGCTGGTAGATAATTTAAAAGAGAGCAAAAGCTTAGACTTTCATTTTGTGTCGGAAAAAGAAGCGAATGAAGGACTCTCTAAAGGGGATTACTACTTAAAACTCACTGTCCCAGAGGACTTTTCTCAGAATGCCACGACATTGTTGTCCGACCATCCGGAGCAAATGGTCGTGGATTACCAGACAACACAAGGAAGAAATCTGACTGCTTCTAAAATGGCGGCTTCAGCGATCACCGAATTGAAAAGCCAAGTCTCCAATCAAGTCACAGAAATGTATACAGTGACTATATTGGAACAATTTGGCAATGCAGGATCAGGTATGGAAGAAGCGTCAGAAGGCAGTCAAAAACTGAAAGACGGAACGACTCAATTAGCGGACGCCAGCGAGTCGATTCAAACCAATTTGGAAACATTGGCTTCCAGCTCGCTGGAATTTGCAGAAGGCAGTCAAACGTTGAGTATTGGATTGAAAGACTACGTGGCCGGCGTCGCTCAAATTGATGATGGAGCAGATCAATTGTCAACAGGAATCGATGCCTTGTCAGAAAACCTCCCTGCTTTAACAACGGGTATCAATGAGTTAAACAGTGGTGGCACTACTTTGGTTAATGGAGTCTTGCAATACACAAACGGTGTGGGGTCATTGTCTACTGGTGCAGTTCAATTGAATAACGGACTTCATGGACTTTCAGAACAGATACCTCTGTTGACAACGGGAATTAGTGAACTAGATGCTGGAGCATCCAGTTTGGAAAATGGAATTCAACAGTACACATCTGGTGTGAGTGCGGTCAACGAGGGTACTGAACAGTTGAATGGCGGGTTGACTCAAGTGGTTGATCAGACAAAAAATCTGCCCACACAAGTCCATCAATTGAATGATGGAGCGAACCAGTTAGCCAATAATTTAAAGGAAGTAAATTTAACAGAAGAAAATAGAAACCAATTGCAACAATATTTGACTGGTGTACAATCGTATGTTAAACAAGTTTCACAAGTGTTAGGAGCTTCAAATTCTGAGGTTGATATAAATCCTATCGAAGCGAGTTATGAAGCAGATTTAGCAGTGAACGCTGATGCGGTCATGCAAGCTTTAACAGATAGCGGAGTGAATTTGACAGAAGAACAGCAAGCGTTGGTTTTAACAACTATGCAGAATCAATATAGCCAAACGTTGACAGCGGTAGAAGATTTGTTACTTAATAGTCAAGCAGAACCAGATCTGAAAACAGCTACAGAGCAACTAGTGAGAGTGACAGATGTACAAACAGAATCTTTGACAGCAATCGTGGATAGTGTATCTGTTCTTTCCCAAAAAGCTGCTCCTGTTGCTCAAAGTATCGCTGCAGCTACGGAACAATTGAATCAATCAGTGCCGGTATTGACAGCTTCCTTGCAACAACTGCAAGAAGGAAGCCAGTCGATTTTAGAAGGTACGAATGAATTAGCAGAAAAAAATGACACGTTAAATAGCGGCGCAGCACAAATTTCTAACGGGTTAACGTTGTTGAATGAAAAAACAGGTGCTTTGGTAACAGGCGTGGATCAACTGGTTGAAGGTTCTAGTCAAATCGCTGCCGGAGCCGATCAATTAGACCGAAATTCAGCTGGTTTGATAAGCGGAGCAGATGCCATAGCAAATGGTCTGTCAACAGTGGCGAAAAAAATCCCGACATTAAGCAATGGAGTAACGGCTTTGCAATCTGGAGCACAAACGTTGGCAAATGGAACTTCTCAATTGGCAGCTAACAGCAGTAAATTAGTAAAGGGCTCTGATCAATTATCCGATGGAGCTCAACAAATTTCATCTGGAAGCGGACAATTAGCGGACGGTGAAGCCAAAATTGCGGGATCTTTGAAAGAGGTTGATGCCGGCTTAGCAACATTGTCAGATAGTTTGACTGATGGAGCAACTCAGATTCGAGAAGTGAATACGAAGGAAGATGCAGCAGCAGCTGTTTCGGATCCTGTCACGACCCATCATACAGATAAAGACAAATTAGCCAATAACGGAACATCTATGGCCCCGTATATGATGTCCGTAGCATTATTTGTAGGAACTTTGACAGCGAATATGATGTTTGATGCTTATAAGCCGAAAACACAACCAACTTCAGGTATCGCTTGGTGGGCAAGCAAAATGTCGATTCTCGGTTTAGTGAGCATCTTGCAGGCTCTTATTGTCTTTGTTGTGTTGATTTATGTATTAGGGATGGACCCGATCTCTCCTGGAAAAGTCTTAGGTTTCTTGATACTGGAATCGATGGCCTTTATGTCATTGGTGACATTGTTCAATGTTGTCTTAGGCAAAGTAGGTGCTTTCTTGATGCTGATCTTTATGATTTTGCAGCTGGCAAGTTCTGGAGGGACATACCCCATCGTACTATCAAACAGTTTTTACCAAAACATGTATCCTTACTTGCCAATGACTTACGCAATCGAGGCTTTAAGAAATGCGATCTCGATCGGCGGATCTATGACGACAGCAGTGTGGTTGTTTGCAGCATTACTACTAGTGAGCAATGGGTTGATGATAATATACTTTGGAATCAAAAAGAAGAGCTACTCATTTGATAATGAAGAAGCAGCAGAAAGATAGATCGGTAACCATGTTAAAAATCCCTTACTGCAGCACTTGTCTGCAGTAAGGGATTTTATTATATTCTAAACAGCAGAAATAAAAGATGGTCTAGCTGACTATCTTCCCTCTTCTAATAAAGAATAAATTTGCAATAAGTCATTTATAGTATAAGTTGCAGCTGAAGACGATAGGATTTGTTCTGGATCATAAAGAACGCTATCGATTTCGACGTTTTGGGCCCCTAAAATATCAGAAGATAAACTGTCTCCAATCATTAAGCAAGATGCTTTATCTGTAATATGCAACGAATCAAATAAAGTATCAAAAAAACGAGGATCAGGTTTTTCATAGCCTATTTCTTCTGAAATAAACAGGTCATCAAAATAGGGCAGCAGTCCAGAATCCGTTAATCGTTTTCTTTGAGTAATTCCCATTCCGTTAGTACCTGCATAGATCTGATAGTTTCTTTTCTTTAATTTGCTCAAAAGTATATCGGCATTTTCAACGGTCTTGCAGCCGTCATTCAAAAATCCACGGTATAGTTTTTCTGCTTTTATCCCATCAACATCCAAGTTGTATTCCTTAAAAAATAAGGCAAATCGAGTATTGAAAATATCTTCTCTAGCGATTGTTCCTTTTTCTAAAGAAGACCACAAGCCTTTATTGATTGATTTGTATGTATCAAAGGATTCAGCAGTTTCTGGAACGTTGAATGTTTTAAATACACTCTTAAGCGCTTGTTCTTCTGTATCATTAAAGTCCAGCAATGTATTGTCTAAATCAAAAATCAAATATTTATACTTTTTCATTTCTTTCACCTCTCTACTAATTTACGCTCAAATACAGTATATTAATAGGAGATATATCCTACTATGAGGTGATAGTTTGAAAAAAATGCCCATAAAAAATATGAATCAGCTTGATATTCTAAAAGAAATTCAGACATTAGAAGAAATGATGGCAAGTAATTCAACTGCGATAGTCCGCCAAGCATCAGTAGTTGAATTTGAGCCGAAAGAAATGGTCATGAATTTGGGAGAAGAACCTGATTACCTTTACTTTGTTCTTCAAGGACGAGCTAAGATTTATATGGTCCATGAGAACGGGAAACGATCCTTGCTGCAGTTCATCAGTGCGAGGGATATGATTGGTGAACTGTCATTATTAGAGGTTGAAAAGCAGACAAAAGATATCATGGCGGCCGATACATTGGTTTGTTTGGCTATACCCATGTCAGTCGCCAAAACTGTCTTATTGAAGGACAATCAGTTTATGAATTATTTGTCTAAATATTTAGCTGAAAAACTATTGATTCGGGTCAATCATTTTACGAATGGGCAGAATTATGAATTGAAGTATAGATTGGCTACGTATCTATTAACTGTAGAAGTCGATGGAATGTACACGGAGAAAAAAACAGAGACTGCTGAATTTTTAGGAGTCAGTTACCGACATTTGATCCATACATTAAAACAATTCCAGCAACAAGGTTTTTTGGTAAAGGAAGGAACAGATTACCTCATCAACAAAAAAGAATTGAAGAAATTAGAGATAAAAAATTTTTTCTAAGAAGTAATTAGTGAGATCAAGAACACTCAGTGACTGTCACGTTTGTTAATTTTTGCCGTTCCACCTATAATTGAAATAGAAAACACTTAGTTAAATGAAGTATCGAAAAGTATTTGGAAGGGGATAGTTATGGGATTATTAGTAGATGGCAAGTGGCACGACCAGTGGTATGACACAGAAGGAAACGGAGGGCGTTTTATTCGCACGGAAGCGCAATACCGCAATTGGATCACTCCAGACGGCAGTCCAGGTCCAACCGGTGAAGGTGGATTTAAAGCAGAACCGAATCGGTACCATTTGTATGTAGCGATGGCTTGTCCATGGGCGAACCGAACTTTGATCATGCGCAAATTAAAACATTTGGAAGACATGATTTCCGTATCCGTTGTTAACCCATTGATGGCAGAAAACGGGTGGACATTTGAGCCGGCAGTGGGCGTTATCCCGGATCCTGTGATCAACGCGACTTACTTGCATGAGCTGTATACTCATGTGGACCCTAATTATAGTGGGCGAGTCACAGTACCTATGCTGTATGATTTGAAGCAAAATAAAATCGTGAACAATGAATCTTCTGAAATCATGCGCATGCTGAATACAGCTTTTTATGGCGTAGGATCCAAGGAAGGCGATTATTACCCGAAAGAACTGCAGGAAGAGATCGATGCGGTCAACGAACTAGTGTACCATAACGTCAATAATGGCGTGTATAAAGCAGGTTTTGCTACTAGTGAAGGAGTCTACCAGGAAGAAGTAGGCAGGTTATTCAAAACGTTGGACCAGTTGGAAGCTCGGTTAGAAAACCAGCGCTACTTAGTGGGCGATCAGATCACGGAAGCAGACTGGCGCTTGTTTACCACGCTGATTCGCTTTGACAGTGTGTATTACAGCCATTTCAAATGCAACATCCGACAAATCCGCGACTATAAAAATCTGTGGCGCTACACGAGGGAATTGTACAATGTGCCAGGAATTGCTGAAACCGTGAATTTCCAGCATATCAAAGAACACTATTACCGCAGCCACAAAAACATCAACCCGACAGGAATCGTTCCAGTCGGACCGATATTGGATTTTAGTTTAGATTAAACGACTTTGAATACGGCCTTCTTGGAAGCAACTACTGTTTCCAAGAGGGCTATTTGTATTGTAAGAAGAGCTATTAGTCAATTGAGGCGCGAAATGTTATTCAATTGACTAATAGAACAGGCCTATTAGTCAATTGAGACCAAAAATACTACTCACTTGACTAATAGGGGCAGTCTATTAATCAAGTGAGACGCTGATTGATACTCATTTGATCAATAGAAGAAAATCAGAATTTCTAAAACGTATTTTAATAATGAATCTATTGATTACTGAGCAAAAAGGCGGTACAATAACTGTTCGCTATTAAACAGACAGGGGGCAACACAGATGGTTGACACAGAGTTCAAGAAAGAGCAAAAGCACCTTCAGTTTGTGTACGAAAGGCTTTTAGCCGCAGAACAGACACTTAGGGATTCGATAGAGCAAAATAAGACAGAGGGAATCGCGGCATTGAAAAATATGTCAGGGGATTCCAGCTTGAATTTTGATAGTACATTGGACAATTTAGATACCTTTTTAGGGCTGGAAATGAAGAGCCGTGAGATTGACCAAATGAACATCAAACTAAAAGCAGCTCTTGTGTTATTGGAAAAAGTGGAACGGTTATTGCAGTCGCCTTATTTTGGTAAAGTGACAGTGGACTTTTTGGATGATGAACCTCATGAAGAGTTTTATATCGGGATCAATGGATTTGCGGATGAAGAAGGCGACAACTTGATTTATGATTGGCGTTCACCGATTGCGGAGTTGTTTTACAACAATATTCTGGGAGACTCATCTTATGAGGTGAATCAAGATACGATAGATGTCGAGATCAAGAGCCGCCGACAATTGATTATCGAAGCTGGACGCTTGCTGAATTATTTTGATACGACAGTGGCTATCCAAGATGATGTGCTGCTGGAAGCCTTGGAGCAAGACACAACTGAGCAAATGAAAGATATCACGGCGACCATTCAAAACGAGCAAAACGTGATCATCAGAGACACTAAGCATCCGATCTTGTTGGTGAATGGAGTTGCCGGAAGCGGGAAGACCTCTACCGTCATGCAGCGGATCGCTTATTTGCTCTATTCTTTGCGCAAAGAGATCACGTCGGACAATGTATTGATTTTGTCCCCTAACAATCAATTCATCAATTATATCTCGAATGTACTGCCATCTTTAGGAGAGAAAAATCCGTTGAACATGACGTTGCTGCAATTTGTCGGGCAACAAGTCAATTGGAAGATGGAAACAGAAGAAGAATACTTCTCGCGCATCAGCCAACCAATTGTTGATAAGCAGACGGCAGTGTTGAGAAGTCTTGAATTTGTAGATTTCATTAAGCAAGCAAATGAAGTCGTGGCTGCTGAAGGTGATCTGTTCAAAGATTTGATGCACAAAGGCAAAATCATCATTTCAAAAGAAAAAATGATGGATATTTACCGAACGACGCCGGAATCTAGTCCAACGATTGATAGAATTCAAGCAACGAAGAGCCGTCTGGCGAGTTATTGGGAAAGACGCTTGATTGCCCAATCGAAGACTCATGCGATTCAAGATCAGATCCTAGAAATGTCTGAAAAAAATCAAATGAAGCATTTTGGGGAATTGATCACAGAAGATAATGAAGAAAAAGTAATCGAATATGGAGAGCAATTGTTGCGGAAAAAATACCGCAACGTCACCAAAGGGATCGAACAAAACAAATGGGTCGATCTGCAGCAAATATTTGATGCATTGTACTTTCACTATCAAAAAGAATCGTATGTCCATGATAGAAAAGTTCTGACAGTTGACGAGGCAGTAACCTATCTGCTGATCATGAATACGTTCGTCGAAAGAATCTCATTCCCATTGATGCGATTTGTCTTAATCGATGAAGTGCAAGATTATACTCCAGCGCAAATGAGCTTGATAGCAGACTTATTTGTGAAGAGCGACTTTACGATGGTTGGAGATGAGAATCAAGCAATTTTCAATTCTTCGATCACATTTGCTGAAATCGCCGGAATCATTGAAAATAAACAAAAAAATGTTCAACGGTACGACTTAGTGAACAGCTACCGTTCCAGCGGGGCGATTACGGAAGTCTTTAGTCGTTTGATCTCAGGTGATCAGCAAATCGAGATCATACCGGTACGCCCATACGGAAATGAGCCGGAATGGTTTGAAGTATCGGATAATGCGGATTTGAAAACTGTTTTTGACCAGCTTTTATTGGA
The DNA here is from genome assembly GCF_057334175.1 of Desemzia sp. AGC72. Lineage (NCBI taxonomy): Bacteria > Bacillati > Bacillota > Bacilli > Lactobacillales > Carnobacteriaceae > Desemzia > Desemzia sp. AGC72. The sequence continues at coordinate 89,813 of NZ_JBHFIG010000018.1, read as the reverse complement.
GTTGGATGGAAAAGCTTTGACGGTTATTACGAAAACCGAGGAAGAAGCAAAAGAATTAACGGATTACTTGAATATAGAATTTCCATTTGCCTACACGATCAATGTGCTGCCAATCAGCTTGTCTAAGGGATTGGAATTCGACAATGTCTTAGTTTACGATGTGTCAGAGGACAACTATACGGACGAACGCGACCAGCGCATTCTTTATACCGCTGTCTCTCGTGGGATGCAAAACTTGTTTATGACTTACAAAGGAAATAAAAGCCGTTTTTTAGCTAAATAAAACAATATGAGCTGTTGCGATTTCAGATAATGACTGAAACCGCACCAGCTCATATTTGTTGTGTGAGGACTTAGCCTTAAAATGATGAAAATAGAGTCTATTAGTCAAGTGAAGGCTGAAAAACTGTCCACTTGATTAATAGAACTACTCTATTAATCAAGTGAGACTTTATTTGATGCTCACTTGATCAATAGGACCATTCTATTAGTCAAGTGAGCATCGATTCGTCTCTCACTTGACTAATAGCGGATTATCTACGACGTAATATGTGAATCTCCGGCTGCTGTGAGAAAGATAATGACCACTCAACGCCCGTTGAACACGCTGTTCGGTGTAAATTTTGCCGCACCAGTCATGAATCTGGTTTTTGGTAACTTTAAGATCTGGAAAAAGCAGGTGAAATTCTTCTGTCGAGCGGATGATTGCTTTTGCGATCGATTCTTTGTGCCCGCATCTTGTACAGATACGAGTTTCTCGCATATTGTCATGTTCAAATGAAAAACACACTGGGCACAAAATGCCTTTTTTCAGACCGGTATACTCGTATTCTGGCAAGTCCAGCGGACGATAATCGGATACATGCAATTCGCATAATCTGTTGGCGAGCTGTTTTGTTTTTGTAGTCACTGTTGCAGAATGATGTTGCTCAGCTAATTTTTCAAAATGCGGGCTCAACTGATTTGAAAAAAGAAATGGTTTGTCTCTTGGCAAATGATACAAGTAAAAATCAGGATGGATAAAGACAACTTGCGGAACAACTTTCATTTTATAGCCTAACTTCCGAATCAGGTTATATAAAAAAGGATGACTTCTATGCACTTGAGTCAAAGGATTCACAATCACAAAATCAGATCGAGCGTAGAGAGCATCTTCTTTGTAATCATAGCTGCCGGAATAATTTTTGATTTCATATAGGTAAATAGTGTCGTTCGTCAAAATCAGCGCATCAAGTTGGACCATTGACCCGCTTTCTTTGAGTCGCAAGTCATTCAGGATCAACCAGCTGCAAGGCAAGTTTTCCAGGTAACGATCGAATTGAATTTCACCTTCATACCCTTTCAACTGATTCAAATAGTCTTTCTTCTCTAAAAAAGTGAGCATGCTTCGATAATTCAATGATTCTAAAATTTGAAGAATAATCGATTTTGTGCGTTCTTTTAAGATCACATCTAAACTCCTTTCGTAAAATAGACTTCATTCATAGTATGCGCAAAAAAGAGTTTTTTCCTTATCTAAGTAAGGAAGTTGTTGCCAAAAGATAAGCATGTTATATTTGATACAGACATTTAGAGGAAAGCCAAGCAAGTAAACAATTCTGTATTCCTCGTATTTAAATGAAAAATGGACACATAAAAGGAGATCAACAATATGAAATCACGCGCAGCAGTTGCATTCGGACCAGGTCAACCCCTTGAAATCGTAGAAATCGATGTAGAAGGACCTAAAAAAGGGGAAGTATTAGTTAAAATCACAGATACAGCTGTGTGCCATACTGATGCGTATACATTATCCGGTACAGATCCAGAAGGCGTTTTTCCAGCAGTATTGGGACATGAAGGCGGCGGGATCGTTGTCGAAATCGGAGAAGGAGTTACTTCGGTTCAACCAGGAGACCATGTTATTCCGTTATACACACCGGAATGCGGAAAATGCGAATACTGTACTTCAGGCAAAACAAACTTGTGCCAAGCTATTCGAGAAACACAAGGAAAAGGATTGATGCCTGATGGAACGACTCGTTTTTCTTACAAAGGAGAGCCAATTTACCACTACATGGGAACAAGTACGTTCAGCGAGTATACAGTGCTTTCTGAAATATCAGTAGCTAAGGTCAATCAAGAAGCTCCTTTAGAAAAGGTTTGTTTATTAGGTTGCGGAGTGACGACAGGAATTGGTGCTGTCAGCAATGCAGCGAGAGTAGCAGAAGGCGACACGATCGCTGTTTTCGGATTAGGTGCGATCGGATTAGCAGTCATTCAAGGAGCTGTCCAAGCAAAAGCAGGACGCATCATTGCGATTGATACGAATCCTGACAAATTTACATTGGCAAAAGAAATGGGTGCTACAGATTTCTTAAACCCTAAAGAATACGACCGTCCGATCCAAGAAGTGATTGTTGAGTTAACAAATGGCGGAGTAGAGTACAGTTTTGAATGTATTGGAAATGTAGATGTTATGCGTTCAGCTTTAGAATGCTGTCATAAAGGATGGGGAGAAAGTGTCGTTATTGGTGTTGCCGGAGCAGGAGAAGAAATCAGCACGCGTCCGTTCCAATTGGTTACCGGTCGTGTTTGGCGCGGTTCAGCATTTGGCGGAGTCAAAGGACGTACTGAATTACCAGGTATGGTAGAAAAAGCCATGACTGGCGAGATTCAACTAGACCCGTTCATCACACATACGTTGCCATTTGAACAAATCAACGAAGCGTTTGACTTGCTGCACGAAGGAAAATCAATTCGTACGGTACTTTCTTACTAATTATTTTCCAATTTAAATTCATACTAGGAGGATATTGATGTCTCAATTAGAATTACTTGAAGAGCATGTTGTTTTTGATGGTACGCAGTACAAATACCGTCATGATTCGACCGTCTTAGGCTGTCCGATGACGTTCAGTTTGTTTTTGCCAAACAAAGAAACATTCTCCAAACCGCCTTTATTTTGGTGGTTGTCAGGGCTAACGTGTACCGATGATAATTTCACGCATAAAGCTGGAGCACAAAAAGCAGCTGCTCGTTTAGGTGTGGCTATGATCATGCCTGACACCAGCCCTCGGGGCGAACAGATAGCCGATTCAGAGGATTGGGATCTAGGCCAAGGAGCGGGTTTTTACCTCAACGCTACGGAACAACCATGGGCACCTCACTATCAAATGTATGATTACATTACTAAAGAGTTATCCGCTATTGCTCATGACCATTTCCAATTGACCGGTCCAGAACTTATATCCGGCCATTCCATGGGAGGTCATGGTGCTTTGGTGATCGGGCTGCGTAACGCTGATCGATTCCGTTCGATTTCTGCATTTGCACCAATTGTTAATCCTAGCGAAGTACCTTGGGGAGTAAAAGCTTTCACTGAATATCTAGGCGATGATCAAGAAAAATGGAAAGAATGGGATGCAACAGAACTGCTGAAGAGTCATAACGGCAGAGAAATCCCTGTCTTGATCGACCAAGGAGATGCTGATTCTTTTTATGAAAAACAATTGCAGCCATCTAAGATTGCAGCGGCCGCGGATGAGAAAAATTATCCGTTAACGGTTCGCATGCAAAAAGGCCATGACCACAGTTATTACACGATTGCGACGTTTATCGAAGAACACTTGGAATTCCATTTGTCTCAATTAAAAAGCGACAACTAATCGAAGAATCAACCACAAAAAAAGACCGCAGTGCCAACATGAATAGGCACAGCTGTCTTTTTTTGTGGATTCCCGTTTCAAATTCTGTCTTCGATTGGTACTATATAGAAAATGAGCCGCATATCAACCAGCTCATATACTTAATTTAAGGAGAATCACTATGGATGTCAGAGTATTGCGTTACTTTATTGCAGCAGCAACAGAAAAGAATATTTCTTCAGCTGCACAGTCGCTGCATCTTTCTCAACCTGCTTTGTCAAAACAACTGAAGGAATTGGAAGCAGAGTTGGGGACTAAGCTGTTTTCAAGAGGAAATAGAGGGATCGCATTAACGGATCAAGGAAATTATTTGCTGAAAAAAGCCAAAGAAATCGTCGAACTGGTGGATAAGACAGAAAGCAACTTCAATGAACCAGAAGATGACATCAGTGGAGAGATTTTTATCGGTTGCGGGGAAACGGAAGGCATGAGATTCGTAGTGCAGACGCTTAAAAAGCTGCAAGAAAATTATCCAGCGATTCGTATCCATTTGCACAGCGGAAATGCTGATGACATCTCGGAAAAATTAAACAATGGATTATTGGATTTTGGTATTTTCATTGATCCAACAGACAAAAGCCGCTATGACTACATCAAATTACCGTATAAAGATCGGTGGGGTGTATTAATGAGAAAAGATAGTCCTCTTGTTGAAAAAGATACCATCAAACCGCAAGATCTGTTCGACAAACCGTTATTGGTTTCCCGGCAAAGTACAGTGAATAATGAACTGTCCGGCTGGTTGGGGAAAAGTATTGAAGATGTTTCTATTGTTGCTACATATAATTTGATTTACAATGCAGGGTTGATGGTGGAAGAGAGCTTTGGTTATGCGTTGTGTCTAGACAACTTGGTAAAGACAGAAGGCGATAACGAATTGTGTTTCAGACCACTCGATCCTCCGCTAGAAGTCAACTTGAATATCGTATGGAAAAAACACCAAGTTTTTTCCAGAGCCGGAAACAAGTTTTTGGAACAATTAAGAAAAGACATCGAAAACAGCCGTACACAATAAAATGAGAGTGGGAAAAAAGGCGCTTAGCCCCGAATCACTTCACGAATAATGCTCGAATGGTCGTAGACCATTCGAGCATTATTCGTGAAGTGGATGTCGGGCTGTCTTTTTGAGCATGTTTACGAAACCAATTTTGTAAAAAAGAAGAGACTGGGAGTTATTTCCCAGCCCCATTTTGGTACATATTTTTATTTAAGAGCTGCTTCTAAAGCCACATTGATCATATCATTGAAACTTGTTTGACGTTCTTCAGCAGTTGTTTGTTCACCTGTCAGTAAATGGTCACTAACTGTTAAAATACTTAGGGCACGTACATGGAATTTAGAAGCTAAGTAGTAAAGACCAGCAGTTTCCATATCTACTCCTAATACATCCATTTTAGCCATGTTTTTCATGATATCTTCATTGTCATCGTAGAAAGAATCTGAAGAGTAAACATTTCCGACATGAACGTTCATGTCCTTTTCTTTTCCGATCGTGTAAGAATTGCTGATCAATTCGTAGTTTCCGATCGGCGGAAAGTAAATAGGCGCCATTTCTTTATAGATAAGAGAAGAATCCGTCGCAGCAGCTTGTGCAACGATCACATCGCGAATGTGGACATCTTGTTGAAGAGCTCCACAAGTTCCTACACGAATCAATGTTTTAACGCCGTAATCATTGATCAACTCGTGGATGTATAAAACTGCGGATGGCATACCCATTCCTGTACCTTGTACAGATATTTTTTTGCCTTTATACGTTCCTGTATAGCCTAGCATGTTTCTAACAGTATTGTAGCAAACGGCATCTTCTAAAAATGTTTCAGCAATGTATTTTGCTCGTAAAGGATCTCCTGGTAATAAAACGATGTCAGCAATCTGACCTTTTTCTGTATTAATGTGAAAACTCATGTTCATTTCCTCCTCTATTTGGTGTTAGTACCCATGATAAAGGAGAAAAAGCAAAACTGTTATGAAGGCGTTATCATATTTTGAGTAATCATGTTCACAGTAAAGTTGTTAGTTGGTTCATTGTGAGAAAACGCTTTCTTTATTAAGATGAACATAGACATTAGAAGTCTAATAGTTGTTAGCATAATCCTGCAGTTTCTCTAAATTGAGAAGTTGAATCAACTTCGGTTTCAAAGAAAGAATCTTTTCGTCTTGCAAATCTTTGAAAACTTTTGAGACAGATTCACGGGTTACACCGACCATGCTGGCGATCATGCTTTGATTGACATTTGTTATGATCCATTCAGTTGGGTCTTCGTCTTTCTTGTCTTCAAGAAATTCCAGAAGCAAACGGCAGACACGTGTGTGTGCACTATAGAAAGTTAAATTTCGGATAGATTCATTCAACGTTTCAAAACGATGATGATGAATACGAAAAATGTTTTCTAAAATCGTCTTATTTTCATAGATCAACGCAATAAAATCTGATTGGGAAAGGTGATAAATCTCAGCGTCTTTAATGACTTCTACAGAAGAGAGAGCAGGACTTTTAGAAAACAGCTCTACTTCACCCAACACTTCATATTCTTTGACTAAATCGAGTATGATCTCTTTATCTTCATAGGTACGATAGATTTTTAAGATCCCAGTTTTTACGATGTAGACTCTATCAATGGGATCATCTTCAAAAATCAAGATATGATTTTTTTTATATTTCTTAGATGGGACGGTAGACAAGATGTTTTTAACTTGTTCATCTGACAAACCATCGAATAATTGAACACTTCTACTCATGCTTTCACCTCGTTAAAAATTTAAGAACAATACTATTATAGCATCAAATAGGAGGAAATGGACTATGAAATGTAACCGGATACACATGATTGTTTTAGATTCAGTCGGAATTGGAGAGGCAGCTGATGCTGCAGCGTTTAATGATACAGGAACTCACACACTGGGGCATATTGCAGAAGGAATGGAATTAAAATTACCCCATTTGGAAAAAATGGGTCTAGGAAATATTGCGGACATCAAAGGCGTTGAAAAAGTAGAGACCAGCCAAGCTTATTGGACAAAATTAGCTGAAAAAAGTGTAGGAAAAGATACTATGACAGGCCATTGGGAAATAGCTGGCTTACAAGTCGACACTCCATTCAGAGTTTTCCCGGAAGGCTTCCCTGCAGAACTGTTGGATAAAATTTCAGCCTATTCAGGAAGAAAGATCATTGGAAATAAACCTGCTTCAGGAACAGGTATCCTAGATGAACTGGGTGAAGCACAAATGAAAACAGGAGCGTTGATCGTATACACTTCTGCAGACCCTGTTCTTCAAATCGCAGCACACGAAGACATCATTCCCTTAGAAGAATTGTATGACATTTGCGAGTATGTCCGTGACATCACTAAAGACGATCCTTATATGATCGGACGCATCATTGCACGGCCCTATTTAGGACAACCTGGGTCGTTCAAAAGAACAGCTAACCGACACGATTATGCGCTAAGTCCATTTGGACCGACTGTTCTAGACAAATTAAAGGAACACGAAAAAGATGTGATTGCAGTAGGAAAAATCAGTGACATCTTCAACGGCCACGGCATCACTCAAGCTGTTCGAACAAAAAGCAATATGGATGGTGTAGATCAGCTGTTGAAAGTGATGGAACAACCTTTTGAGGGACTTTCTTTTACAAACTTGGTAGATTTCGACGCTTTATACGGACACAGAAGAGATACGATAGGATACGGAAATGCATTAATGGCATTTGATGAACGATTGCCAGAGATCATTGAACGGCTTGAAGAAGACGATGTGCTGATCATTACGGCAGATCATGGAAACGACCCGACAGCTCCAGGAACGGATCACACTCGCGAATACGTACCATTGCTGGTCTTCTCAAAACAATTTCAACAAGCAGGAGAACTGAAGACGGCTCAACACTTTGCAGATATCAGTGCAACGATCGCAGACAATTTTGGAATAGCAAAAATGGAAAATGGAACAAGTTTCTTATCAGAATTAAACTAACCTATAAAAATACAGGAGTGATAAATATGAAACACACAACTATCAAAGCTATCGGAGCTGCTTTACTATCAATGACATTGTTGTCAGCTTGTGGAGGCGGCAATGAAGCATCAAGTGCTGGTGAAAGTGATTTTAACATCGGAATGGTAACAGACTTAGGAAGCGTAAACGATAAATCTTTCAACCAAAGTGCATGGGAAGGATTACAACAACTGCAAGAAGATGAAGGATACAAAGTGAAATACTTAGAACCCACAGCGGATTCAGAAGTAGAGCCGAGTTTGCTTCAATTTGTCAACAGCAATACGGATTTGACTTGGGCGACAGCCGCTACATTAGCAGATGCGGTTACAACGATTGCCAATAACAACCCTAAAGCACAGCTGGGAATCGTAGATGCTGAGATCGAAGGAATCGAAAACATCGTTTCTGTTTCTTTCAAAGAAAATGAGGGAGCATTTTTAGCAGGTGTAGTAGCAGCAAGTATGACGGAGACTGATAAAGTTGGATTCATTGGCGGAATGGAAATTCCAGTTATCCAACGTTTCCATGCTGGATTTGAAGCAGGAGTTCTGGCGGTCAATCCAGATGCGACAGTAGTAGCCAACTACACAGGGGTCTTCAACCGTGTAGATATGGGTAAATCAGCAGCAGGCACAATGTATAACGATGGAGTAGACATCATTTTCCATGCTGCAGGAGGTACAGGAAACGGAGTCTTCAACGAAGCACAAGAACGTTTCAATAATGGAGAAAAAGTATGGGTCATCGGAGTAGATAAAGATCAGTCGTTAGAATTTGGGGATGACATCACATTAACTTCTATGATGAAAAACGTTGATAAAGCTGTTTATGACATTTCAGTAGAGACAGCAAATGGAAACTTCCCAGGTGGAGAAGTAGTTCGTTTAGGATTGGCGGAAGATGCAGTTGGACTAGCAGATACTTCTGAGAAAAACGTGCCTCAAGAAGTGTTAGACACTGTAGAACAATACAAAAAACAGATTATTTCTGGAGAGATCACCGTTCCTGATAAACCATAAGGGAGAGAAAAATGATGAAACAAGCACGAGTTGAAAAAGTGTTAGAGTTGAAACATATTACAAAAAAATTTGGTGATTTTGTTGCTAACAATGATGTTTCGCTAACTGTAAGACGTGGAGAAATCCACGCCTTGCTGGGCGAAAACGGTGCAGGAAAATCTACTTTGATGAATGTTGTATTTGGTATGTACCAACCTGAGGGCGGCAGTATTTCGGTGTATGAAAATGAAACAAAAATCGAAAACCCTAATCATGCTATTCACTTAGGAATCGGAATGGTTCATCAGCATTTTAAATTGATCGAGAACTTTACGGTGGCTGAAAACATCATTATCGGTATGGAACCAAAGAGCGGCATGCGTTTGAATATGAAAGCAGCCGTGAAAGAAGTTAGAGATATTTCTGAAAAATACGGATTGAAAGTAGATCCAAACAGCAAGATAGAAGATCTTCCAGTCGGGATGCAGCAAAAAGTGGAGATTTTGAAGTGTTTGTACCGCGGTGCGAATCTGCTGATCTTTGATGAGCCGACAGCGGTATTGACGCCGGATGAGATCAACGAACTGCTTGAAGTCATGCAGTTGTTGGTTGCTGAAGGCAAATCGATCATTTTGATCACACACAAATTGAACGAGATCATGAAAGTAGCAGATAAATGTACTGTTATTCGCAAAGGGAAGTACATTTCCACTGTAGACATTAAAGAAACCAATAAAGAAGAATTGGCTGAAATGATGATCGGTAAAAATATTTCTCGTGAGATCATGAAAGAAGATTACAGTCCGAAACAAAATGTATTGGAAATCAAAAATCTGACGATGTTTGGTTCAAGCCAAAAGAAAATTTTGAACAATATCAACTTGTCAGTTGCTGCAGGAGAAATCGTAGGGATTGCAGGAGTGGATGGCAACGGACAGACAGAGTTATCGGAAGCCATCGTAAAAATGCGGGCATTTGATGAGGGAGACATTCTTATCAACGGTGTTTCTCAAAAAACGAAAACGACTCGTGAAATTTACGAATCAGGTGTGAGTTATGTGCCGGCAGACAGACACAAACATGGATTGGTGCTGGACAACAATATTGCTGAGAACTTGATTTTGATCGAGTACTACAAAGGTAAATACAATCAAGGCATTAAATTAAACAAAGCTTTGATGTATGAGGAAGCAAAAGAAGCTATGCGGAACTATGATATTCGTGCTGAGAATGAAAATACGATCGTGCGCGGAATGTCAGGCGGGAACCAGCAGAAAATTATTCTATCAAGAGAAATCAGCCGAAACCCTGATCTGTTGATCATTGTACAACCTACTAGAGGATTGGATATTGGAGCGATCGATTTCATTCATCGCCAAATTATTCGCTTGCGCGATCAGGGTGTAGCTATATTATTGGTTTCCTTTGAACTGGAAGAAATCTTGACATTGTCAGATAGAATAGACGTTATTTTCGATGGACAAATCATCGGACAAACCAATCCTAAGGAGACAAATGATAGAGAACTAGGATTAATGATGGCCGGTAAAGGATCGGGTGAGGGATGAGAATATGGAAAAAATCAGACGAAATACAAAAAATAATTATGTAATGATTCCGGTAATTGCCGTTCTTATCGCACTCTTTATCGGAGCAGCGGTCATGCTGATCGGCGGATACAGCCCATTAGTGGCTTATGAATCATTGGTTTTTAAAGTAGTGGGAACAGTTTATGATATGGGTGAAACGATTCGTGCAATCATTCCTCTGATTTTAAGTGGATTTGCCGTTGCGGTAGCCAGCAAAGCGGGCATTTTCAACATCGGGGTCGATGGACAGATTATTATCGGAAGCGTCAGTTCTCTCTTAGTGGGAACGCTTGTGGATCTGCCTCCAGTCATTCACGGCATCGTGGCAATCATGGCCGGTGTCGTTGCTGGTGGAGTATGGGGCGTATTGATCGCTAGTTTTAAATCAAGATTTGGGATAAATGAAGTCATCAGTTCAATCATGTTGAACTACATCGCTTTGTACTTAAGCCACATTTTGATCAAAGTTTTTGCAGCACAAGAGGGAACACAACGTTCTGCTATGATCAAAGAATCGGCAGGGATCACTTTCCCATCATTGAATGAAATGTTTAATGGCGCTCGTATCCATTGGGGATTCATCATCGTGCCGTTCGTTATTTTTGGGTTTTACTACTATTTTGAAAAAACACGTTGGGGTTATGAAACAAAAACAGTCGGACTGAATGCTAATGCTTCTAACTACTCGGGGATGAAAGTAAACAGCATTTTGACTCGTACTATGTTTATTTCCGGAGCTTTAGGCGGATTGATCGGTGCATTGGATACTTTAGGGGTATACGGATATGTAGCAATCGTTTCTTCTACAAGCGGTATCGGTTTCGACGGAGTAGCTATTGCGCTATTAGGAGGCAATTCTACATTAGGAACGACTTTATCCGGAATTCTGATCGGAGCATTGAATTATGGGTCTCAAGGGATGCAATTTGGAGCAGGTGTACCAAGTGAAATTATCGGAATCGTTGTTTCGTTGATCATCTTCTTTGTAGCAGCTCCTGGAATCGTGAAAGCAATGCTGCCTAAAAAAGCATTGCTGAAAAAGGAGGTAAAATAAATGACAGCCAATATTATAAGCGGAAGTTTGATTTTTGCCACGGCATTGTTGTTTGGTGCTCTAGGAGGGATGCTTAGTGAGAAAGCTGGGGTCATCAATCTAGGTGTAGAAGGATTTATGGTTTCCGGTGCATTCTTTTCTGCCGTAGGAGCATATTTTGCTGAAACAGCTGGTATGGGCAAATTCAGCCCATTCATTGGTTTACTAGCAGCATTTGTGTTTACTTCGATATTTTCAGGTATGCATGCTTTAGCCACACTGAAGTACAAAGCGAATCACGTTATCAGCGGGGTAGTTATCAACTTGTTAGCTTCGAATGTGACATTCTTTTTAGTCAAATTGTTATTTGATGGAGTAGCTGAAACGCCGCGTTTGAAAAATATGTTTTTGAAAGCGTCCATTCCAGTGTTGTCTGATATTCCATTTATTGGCAAAGCGTTGTTCCAATCTTATCCGACAACCTATCTGGCATTTGCAGCGGTTCTGATTTTAGGATATCTTTTCTTCCGCACATCTTTAGGATTGCGCCTAAGAGGTGTTGGGGAAAATCCTGGAGCTATCGATACAGCTGGGGTCAATGTCATGAAAATCAAATTTTGGGCTGTTATGTTAAGCGGATCAATCGCTTCTCTAGGGGGAGCTACGATCGTATTGACGACTAACGGCAACTTCTCATTCAACACAATTGCAGGACAAGGATATATTGCGATCGCCGCCGTCATTTTAGGACGCTGGAATCCAGGCGGAGTGTTACTTGGAGCATTGTTATTCGGATTTGCACAATCGATCAAAGACCAAATCCAAATTCTAGATTTTGCAAATGCGATCCCTACAGAAGTATTTTATATGCTGCCGTACCTAGTTACTTTACTGGCATTGATCTTCACTGGAAGAAAAACACGTGGACCTAAGGCTTTGGGAACCCACTATGATGCGAGTGTGAGATAATGCAAGGAATACAGCAATTTTTTCAGATACAAGAAAAAGGGAGTAATTTAAAAACAGAGATCGAAGCAAGCGTCACATCTTTTGTCTCTGTCGTGTATATAGTTGCCGTAAATGCGCTGATTTTATCTCAGACCGGTATGAGCTACAATTCGGTAATGATCGCTACGATCTTAACAACTGCACTGAGCAACATGTTGATGGGGCTATATGCTAAATCGCCATTGATCTTAGCGCCTGGGATGAGTGACAATGCCTTCTTTACGTACATTTTAGTGGGTGCCTTTGCCTTTACGTGGCAAGAAAGTTTATCGATCGTCTTGATCGTGGGAATACTATTCTTCCTATTGACTTACTTTAATATCACCGGCAAGTTGCTTTTGGCTATACCCGGGACGATGATCAAAGGAATGAGTGCTGGAGTAGGATTCTTCTTGATTTTTCTAGGATTGAAAAACAGTGAAATCATTGTTTCTTCTCCAGGAACGATCGTAGCCTTGAACAATATCTTCCAGCCGGTTCCATTGACGATGCTATTGACCTTATTGATTGGGTTAGTATTGTTTGTCAGAAATGTTAGAGGGAATTTCTTGCTGACGATTATCTTCGGAGTGATTGTTTCGATCGTTTTAGGTGTAACAGACATTGGTTCATTCTCTTATTCATTGATCGACACGAATACCTTAGAACCGTTTATGTTCCAGTTCGATTTTTCAAATGTATTCACCGTCAATTACTGGATAGCAGTCTTCTCGCTGCTGATACTAGTAGTTTTCCAAAATCTTGGAACACAAATCAGTTTCTTGAATTCTGAAGATCCGACAGTATTGAAAAAAACGTTGGAATCCAATGCATTATCCGTTGTATTAGCCAGTGTATTAGGCTGCAGCTCTACATGTACAAGTGCAGAAGGAGCGACAGGAATCACAGTTGGCGGAAAAAGCGGATTAACATCCTTTTTGGTAGGTATATATTTCTTATTTACGATCTTATTGATTCCGTTTATCGCTTTGATTCCTTTAGCGGTCATTTCTGCACTGCTTGTCATTGTCGGTGCTTTACTGATTGCAGGCAACTTAAAAGATATTGATTTTACAGATTTTACCGAATATTTCCCAGCTGTATTGATGGTCTTGATGATGGTCTTGACGTTTAATATCGCCGATGGAATCGGATGGGGATTTACTTTCTATACATTCCTTAAAGTATGTTCAGGAAAACAGGCCGCTGTCTCTAAAATCATGTACGTTTTATCCGGTGTGTTTGTAGCATATTTTGTATTGAAATTTATTTAACAAAGAAACCTGTCTGCAGTTCTGCGGACAGTTTTTTTCAGTTATAATGAAACAAGATCCTTTAAAAATAAAGTAAGGAGCAAATCAGATGATCAGAAAATTACAACTAGATGAAGCGTTACCAATGGATTTATTGCTGCTGGCAGATCCTTCGCAAAAAATCATTGAAACTTATTTAAAAAGAGCGGAGTGCTTTGTGATGGAAAACCAGAATCAAATCATTGGGGCATACATATTATTGCCTACCCGACCTGAAACGGTTGAGCTGGTAAATATAGTCGTACGAGAAGATTTTCAAAGTAAAGGAATCGGAAAACAATTGATCAGTCATGCTTTGGAAAAAGCGAAAGAACAAGGTTATCAAACACTAGAAGTTGGAACAGGGAACTCTAGTATTGCACAATTAGCATTTTATCAAAAATGCGGCTTCAGGATAACAGGTGTGGACAGAGATTTTTTCACTGAACATTATGAAGAAGAACTAAGTGAAAACGGCATACCCTGCCGCGACATGATCCGGCTGTCAAAATCATTGAGATAAAAAGGTACAGCAAGTACAATTTTCTAGAAAGAATAAAAGAAGAAAAAGATATAGAGGAGGAATAGAGTGGATTATCCATTATTGCCAAAACAAATGCCTGACCGAATCAAAAAAGTGTGGAAAAAAAGCAATCTGGTGGCAACAGGAATTTTCTTGATCATAGGAATTGGAGTAACTGCTTTTCTAAATTGGCTGGAAGTATTAGAAGGAGTATGGGTGTGGAGCATTGGGATTTATTTTGCCGTTGTTTTGATATATTCAATCATTGCGATGCTTTTGATTCCTTATCGTTACCAATTCCATCGATATGAGATCACACCTGAAGATTTATCTTTTCAAGATGGTTATATTTTTAGAACCATTACTCATGTACCCATCAATCGGATCCAACATATCGAAACAGAACAAGGACCCTTTTTACGCAAAGAAAAATTAATGGAGATCGTCATACATACAGCAGCATCGAGTCACCATATATCGGGATTAGATGTAGAAGAAGCCGTTCAATTGCGCCAACAAATCATTGAATTGGTAAAGGTGGCGAAAGAGGATGTCTGAACGAAAAAAATTTCATCCTCTGGCGATCGTTATTTATTTATTTAGTGGGTTGAAGAGATGGTCAGTTGCATTCCTTTTATTAGTTTTTAATGGAGAATTGATGACCCTCTTTGGATTGATCGCTTTATCTGCGGTAGTTTTACTGGTGTTGATTCAAGCTCTGTGGAAATATTTTTCTCAATCTTACCAAATTTCTTCCGAAAAAATCATCCTCTATCGAGGTGTTTTTCGTAAGCGAGAAACCGATATCCCTTATGAACGCATCCAAACGATCAAGCAGCGCCAATGGTTTTTCTTTAAACCATTTAATGTGATCCAGCTATTGATCGAAACGGCTGGAGGAGATAGTACACAAGCAGAAGCCTCTATGCCAGCAGTAAATATTGAGGTATGGGAATGGATTGAAAAGTATCGCCAAGGAGAACAACCAAAAAGCGAAGTCCATTCAGCAGGTCTGGAGATGGAAAAAGATTTGAACTCTGCAGACTACACAGTCACAAACAGCCAAATTGTCTTATTTGCCTTAACAGATTTGAGCATCATTGCAACATTGATCGCTGTTATTATCTTCATTTCTGAGTTTATTCCGGAAAATTGGATAACAGCCGGCACCTCAATGGCAGAAAGTGTGTTGCGAGCTGGTTGGTTGGCTTCATTATCGATTTTATTCGTCAGTTTGGTTTTTGTGATGCTATTATCTCTTCTAAGAACCTTTATCCAGTACTATAACTTTCAAGTCAATCGTGCAAATCAGACGTTAACAATTGAAAGTGGATTATTCGAACGTAAAATTCAAAAGATTCCTTTAGAAAAAATCCAAGGTCTGAAGATCAGACAGCAACCGGTAAGGAAAATACTAGGTATCTCTACTGTTGAGTTGCTTTTGGCAGGCGGTCAAGAAGCAGAAGGAGAAAGCGGAATCGTCAAAAAACTCTATATCTTGCCGATTATTTCTGACAATCAGCTCTATGAGACGTTGTCGGAATTGCTGCCGGAATGGAACTTCACTCGTCCTGAAATAAAGTTCGTATCCCGCAAAAAATTGTGGTACTTCTGGAGATGGAAATTGTTCTTTATTCCGATTTCTGCAGGATTGGCGTTTCTGAATTATTGGCTGGCACTAGCAGCTGTAGCAGGGATGGCAGTGTTGCTGCTGAGCTCATGGCTTGAAGAACAACACCAAGGATATCACATTCAGACCACTCATCGAGTATGTATCCAAAATATAGAATGGTTCACAAAAGTTCAAACCTTTGTCGAACGTCAAAAAGTCCAATCCTTTTCTGAACAAACAACCAGATGGCTGTTCCCTAAACAAATTGGACACATCAATCTGTTTATAAAAACAGGTGATGCTCTGGAAGTGCTTGGTTTAAATTTTATAGATGAAACTGACATACAAAAACTAAAAAGATTCTATCGAAATAAGGATTAGATAAATCTGGTTCTTTGTCAATTGATGTTGGTACAGAAATTCCTTCCAGAACCGAGGTTGCTTTTTAAGAGCCACGGGAATGCTTGGAGCCAAGGTCTCCAAACTTACAAGCTTCAAACAAAACCTAAGCGCTGAAACGCTAAGATCTTGTAATTTGTCATGACTGTAGTTGCTTTAGCAACCTCGATTCTTCCAGAAATTTTTAAAATTTTGTGTTTGGTGGTTTAAAATGTTGACTAACGCTAGATGATGAAGAACCAAGAAATTAATAAGAAAGCTGTTTGCTCTTGATGGATTAAGAGTAAACAGCTTTTTTGGTTGTAAAGATAGTTAGAATTGGATAAATATCAATTGGAAAGGTAAGCTTGTGTATAGATAGAAGCAGGGGTGATGATGGATGAAATTCACCGTATTAAAAGCAGTAGGCAGTTTAAGCGTGGTTTTAGGATTAGCTGGTTGTGCGGAAGCAACCAATACGACGAACGAAGATTTCGACTATGGTGTTTTTTTGAGTTTGGAAGGGAGAGGAGCTGTTGAAGCCAGTGAAGGATTCGAAATAACTGTTATTGATGCCCAGAATATCTCTGCAATCGATATTGCAGAGATGAAAGCTCGAGACCAAGAAGTTTACAGTTACTTAAACATAGGCTCACTAGAAACGTTTCGCTCTTACTATAAAGAATACCAACATCTTATTCTAAAGCCTTACGACAATTGGGAAGAGGAATACTGGGTGGAGGCAGGAAATGAAGAATGGCAGAAATTTGTTTCAGGTATTTTAGCTCAAGAATTACTTGAGAAAGGTATCGATGGATTTTGGATCGACAATACGGATGTATATGGTCAATTTGCAGATGAAGAGGTCTATGATGGTGTGGCAACTATCCTGAAAACGTTAATGAGTTATGAAAAGCCGGTTGTGATTAATGGAGGGGACCAGTTCGTGCTGACTTATTTAGAGCGGAATGGGCAGGTTGATGATATTTTGACAGGTATAAACCAGGAAACGGTCTTTTCATCGATCGACTTTGATGAACAGACATTTATAAGCCAATCAACAGATGACCAGCAATATTATTTGGATTATTTAAGTGCAGTGGATGAAGAGGGAAAAGAAATCTACTTGCTGGAGTATACAACTGACGATCGTTTAGTCCAGAAAATACAGGAGTATATCAGACAAAGAAGATGGAAAGGATACATCTCTGATTCAATCGAATTGGACGGCTGAATCATTCATTCTATTGAATACAAAAAAGTCGCATCAGCTCTCATGAGCTTGAGCGACTCTTTCTAGTATTAAGATAATGGTTGACCGCAGTTCGGGCAAAAATTGGACTGTTGTGGATTTGGATGTCCGCAATTGGGGCATTTTGAAGTATAGGCTCCTTGTGACAACAGTTGCGTCAAATCGCTTTCCTCGATATGCACCGATTGTTTCTTCTGGATCGCTTTACCCGTTTGCTTGTCTAACTCGTACCAAGAATTACAGCAAGTCGTATGAACCAGATATTTCTTTCCAAAGGTAAATAGAGGAATGAAAAACAAACGGAAGCGACTGCCTGTAATATAAACTTCATAACGACCGAAACGACCGCAATGAGGGCAAGTCATAGATTGGTTGAAACCCAGCTGTTGATTGAATGAACGGATATCAAACATAATAAACATAGGAGCTGCTCCTTTCTAAAAAAATATAAGTACTATGGATTGAGTCTGCTTTAAGATTATTGTAAAACAATCAGACTAAAAAATACATTTTTTAGTGCATTAAGAAATTCGATATTTATGTTGCAAATGCAACAAAAATATTTTACTATAAAGTTAATAAATGAAGCAGAATGGAGAAAGCAGATGACGGAGATTTTAAGGGATATCGGAATGATTGCCAGAGCACTGGATTCCATTGCTAATATCGAGTTCAAACAGTACGATCTGACTCGCGGACAGTATCTTTATTTGGTACGTATTTATGAACAACCAGGCATCATACAAGAAAAGTTGGCTGAGATAATCAAAGTGGATCGAACAACAGCAGCTAGAGCCGTCAAGAAGTTGGAAGATAATGGCTTTATCGAACGGCAAGATGACACGGAAAATAAAAAAATCAAACGGCTGTTTCCAACTGAAAAAGGGAAAGAAGTGGCTCCTCACATTTTAGCTGAGAATACTTATTCTAACGCGGTTGCGTTGAACGGATTATCAACAGAAGAGGCCAAGCACCTTTCTGATCTGCTAGAAAAAGTGAGAGAGAATATAGAAGTGGACTGGAATGCTGTAAAGAAAGGTCACAAAAGGGATTATTAACAGAAAAAGGAGAATGGATAATGTTGATTGAAGTCAAAGAATGTACTGTAGAAGATTTGCAGATGTTGCAAAAAGTGAGTGTCGAGACGTTTCGAGATACTTTTCAAGACCAAAATACCGAAGAAGATTTGTACAACTACTTAGAAAAAGCTTATAATACAAAACAACTTACATCGGAATTACTAAATCAACAGTCAGAATTCTATTTTGTATTTAATGGTAATGATTTAGCAGGATATTTAAAAATCAATATCAATGAAGCCCAATCTGAAACAAAAGGTGAGGATACCTTAGAAATAGAACGGATCTATGTTCTGCCTCAATTCAAAGGGAAAGGGTTGGGCAAGATACTGATTCAACAAGCTGTAGAACGAGCGCAGATTCATCAAAAAACAAACATTTGGCTAGGTGTCTGGGAACATAATCATGCTGCTTTGGCTTTTTATAAAAAACTAGGATTCGTTCAAACAGGTTCACATTCCTTTTTCATGGGCGAAGATGAGCAGACCGATTTGATCTTAACGAAAAATTTAACGAAAAAATAGGAGTGAAAGCGATGAAACAGTTTAGAGTTGAAGAGGATTTTTGGGAGTTGTTTCCTGAAGCACAGCTTCATTTATTGGTAGTGAAAGGAATCAATAATCAAAAACCACAAGATGAGCACTATTTGATCAACTTATTGAAAGATGGTAAAGAAGCCGCCAAAGGATACTTAACAGAAGATGTTTTCAGCCAAAACAGCGTCATCAAAGACTGGCGAGAAGCATTCAGCACATTTAAAACTAAAAAAGGAGCACGTTCTTCAATCGAAGCTCTGTTGAAACGTGTTGATCAAGACAGAGATTTTCAACCAATCAATCCTTTAGTAGATATTTACAATAGTATTTCTTTAACGTACGCTTTGCCTTGTGGAGGAGAAGATCTGAAGTCTATTGAAGGAGATTTGTATCTTGGTGTAGCCGTGGGCGGCGAAGAATTTTTACCTTTAGGAGCAGAATCAGATGCACCTGCCTTACCTGGAGAGATTATTTATGGAGATGAAAAGGGAGCTGTTTGTCGTTGCTGGAACTGGCGGGAAGCACAGCGAACGATGCTGACGGAAGAAACTACCGATGCTGTACTCGTTATTGAATCCATTAATGCAGAACAACATCAGCGCGCAGATAAAGCTGTAAAAGAACTAAAACGATTGGTAGATGTTTATTTTGAAACTGAAAGCCTTGTCGAAAAGATAGTCAAACCTATTTCTAATATTCCACTATAAAGACAGTGGAAAAACTGATGAATATTCGATAAATTCCGAATATTCATCAGTTTTTTTATTATCAAAAGGCTGAAGCCGGATCTGTTTTGTCGGTTTCTATGAATAAGTCGGGAATGTTTCTTTGTTGAAATTGATTGATACGCTGATCAATAATTCGCCCACGATCAATAATTAAGGCATCTTCTAAGATGGTATTTGTGCGGTCTTCAATCAAATCATCTATATACTTAGCTGTTTCAGTTGAAATGGCGCTTGAAGAAGTGCGGTAAAAGAGGGTAGGGGTATGATCCACTGCGTAATGAATCACATGGTCGATCTCATAAATTGGATCGCTTAAAGTAGTTGGTTTAGTAGTTTCAATAGCGCCATTCTCATCGCAGCTAACATCAATGATCAAAGTGCCTGGTTTTAGTCGTTTTAAATCTGTTTTATAGACTAAATGATCTGTACGAGCAGTATCCCACAAGACTGCATTGACGATCACATCAAATTCGGCCATTTCTTTATGGAACAGCTTTTCTTGGTGCCGGTTATAAACACAAACCTCAGCCCCTAAGCTGGTCAAAATACGTTGTGCTCCACGAGCTGTGTTGCCGCGACCTAAGATAGCCGCTTTTGTTTCATAAGGCATTGATCCATTTAGTTGATAAGCATGCATCACAGCTGCTTCACCAGCCAGCTCATTATTGCGCCAATAAGAATGGCGATTGTCTTCATACATATCTTCCCAAGCATAGGCAGATAATTCGTTAGCTACTAAGATATTTGTCACTTCTTTACTCTGGACGGCGTGAACCCAGCCAAACAAGGTCTGTCCTAATTGCAGATCCTTTAAATAGTCTGCATCACCAATCTTAGGATCGCAAATAATATCTTGGGCTAAGGCTACTTCTTTTGATACGATTTGACAGCCTAGATCTGCATATTCCATATCAGAAATATTTAGACTAGTTCCATAACCTTCTTCAAAAAATAAATTTTCCCTATGTTCTATTTGGATGATATCCTTAGGCAGCAAGGCTATTCTTTTTTCACCCATTTTAGAACTGTTGACAAATCCAACCGTTTTTAATTGTTCTAATTTCATTGTCTTGACCCCCTAATATATATTCATCGACTTAAGAAAGCCGATTATCTTCATTATGTCACTAACGGGAAACGTTTTCAAATTTAGGTGGATTTAAGAGGCTGTTTTTGTGCTTATTTAGAATCATAGTGACTAAAATAAGACGAAAGAACCATCTATCCCTATAACGGGTAAATGGTTCTTCGATAAAATAAATTCAACAAGAGTACTTCAGAATGTTAATTGAACTCTGCGTAAGAATCAGCGATCCAAGCATCAAAATCTTCTTGTTTTTCATATTGCATCACGTCATACATCTCTGGAGAAACAATTTGGAACTGCTTTTTAAATACAGCTAGGTCAAATTCTTCCATTTGTGTATCACGTTTTACACGGTTGAAAATTTTCGCGTAAGCTTTCTTAGTATAGCCTATTTTTTTTCTTGGTGTTGGCAATTGCTCGCCTTTTTCAGTAACGCCCATAAAACGAGCGGCATAAAAAGCAGCTTCTTTAACAGCGAAAACGCGGTCGCTAGTAGCCAGTTTAGTTAAGATGTATCTAGATTTTTGACAGTCATACTTAGCTAATTCTTTTACAGCTTCCATTCTGACTTTCCAATCATCTTTTGTGTTGGCTTTGATTTTCAATTCATCTATATTAGCGGGTTCTTCTTTAATAATCTTCATTTATTATTGGCCTCTTCCTCTTTTTGGTCTCATCGTTCATACTATAGAGTTCAAACCAGTTTTACAAGAAAATTTTAACCATACCGTAAATCAGTAAAAGAATTCCTGCTGTAAAGCCTAAAATCGGCAGTAATTTAGTTAACAACCAAGAGATAATAGTAGATAATTTTTTATAAAATGCCGTTAAACAATGTTCAAAGTATAGAGAAACAATATAAAGGAAGATCAAAGGCCAACTGAACAGGATATTGTATATCACTAAAATTAGAATAACGAGTAATGTATCTAGAGAATATTGTAGTAAGAAAGTCAAAAATGCAAGGTAAGGAACAGCACTTGTCAATTCCATCACAGTTGCCATGACGCCTAATCCGAATAGCTGAATAAAGCCTAACTTTCTTGATGTTACTTGATTATTTTCAAGTGACTGATTTTTATTTTTGTTAACGGATTGTTTGGCAGTATAAATCAATAAAATTAACCCAAATGAGATGCTTAACATAGGTAAAAAGTTTGGAATATGCTCAGTAATTTTTAGAAACAGTTGCTGAAGCAATTGAGCTAAGCCAAAGTAAAACAGCAGACCAAAAGCAAAGTTTGTTAAGGCAATTCCAATAACAAATCCTAGAATATCTTTTTTTCGTTTAGAAACGGACTGTAAAATCATTTGCTGAGTGATAGCGATTGGATTCAAACTATCCGTAAAGCTTGCGACAAAAGTAACCCCTAATAATGACAACATACATAAACTCCCCCTTAAAATTAGCCAAAAAAATAGATGCCTCCCCCTGTACTGTCAATGGCCTAAGTACAAGGGGAAACATCTATATCCGGCGATATATGCTTATTTAATTATTCATATCATAGCAACAAAAAAATATAGGGGCAATGTATGTTAGAAAAAACTTACATAAGAAAAATAAAAATAGTTGACATAAATACCAGTGGTATGTATTATGTATTTACATACCACTGGTATCTAAAACGAGGTGATTTTGTGGCAAGAAATAAGTATCCAGAAGAAACTAGGAAAAAAATTCTGGAAGTAGCAGAAAAGTTATTCTTAGAAAAAGGATATGATGGAACATCGATCCAAGATATCGTTGATGGCTTGGGGAACATGACTAAAGGAGTTATTTATCATCATTTTAAATCGAAGTTTGCTATTTTAGAAACGCTGATGGACGAAACAGGCGAGCAGCCTATGTTGGATGATTTAAAAGGTGATAATGGTTTTGAAAAATTGCAAAATACGTTAAAAGACGCTTTCCATGCTTACCGGCAACAATCAATCGGTTATTCGGCTGCTGTAACTTTACGGAGTCCACGAATATTGGGAGAGCAGTATTTGCAAGTCTTTGAAGAATTGGTTCCAGAAGTAGAAAAAATCGTTCAGGAGGGAATTGATGACGGATCGATCCAAACGGAATATCCAAAAGAAATTTCTGAATTACTGATGTTGACATTGAATTTATGGATCGGATTCCAAATCAGTGTATTATCATTGGAAGAATTAAAACGGAAAACTAAGTTTATCCAGAAGATGTTTGAGGGGTTAGGCGTTCCACTATTGTCAGACGAATTAGTCGAAGATGCTTTCCATTTATTTTCGAAGCTAAAAAAAGAATAGCTTTTGAACAGCTATTTTTTTAAGTTGAAACATACCAGTGGTATCTATAATAAACAACTAGCTATTCCTATAAAAGAGAGGAAGATAGAAATGATGAATGTAGTGGAAGTACAAAATGTAGAGAAGAATTATGGAGCAAAAGAAGTATTGAAAAACCTGAGCCTAAGCGTTCAAAAAGGCGAAATCTACGTGCTGCTTGGAAGAAACGGCGCTGGGAAATCTACTTTATTTAAACTGTTAACAGGACTGTCAAAAGCAACTAATGGAGAAATTAGTATTTTCAATGAAACGAAAGATATTGAAAAAGTGAAAACCAAAATCGGCTCCAATATCAATGAACCTGTTTTTTATGAACATTTGAATGCCGTAGAAAATCTATCCATCCACTGCGATTACATGAAAGCTTCCAAAAATAGAATTCAAGAATGGTTGGAAGTCGTAGGCTTGAGTGGCGATAACGATCGACCGGTCAAGGAATACTCTTTAGGAATGCGCCAACGGTTAGTGTTAGCTCGTTGTTTAGTTCATGACCCTGAGCTGCTGGTGATCGATGAACCATTGAATGGTTTAGATCCTAGAGGAATTAAGCAATTCAGAGAGCTGCTGGAAGAAATTTCATTATTAGGAAAGACGATCATTATGTCGAGTCATATTTTAACGGAAGTCGAATTAGTCGCGACTCGTATCGGCGTGATTTACGACGGACATATGGTATTGAATGACCAAAAAACGGCACTCGTTGCTGCA
The DNA here is from genome assembly GCF_057334175.1 of Desemzia sp. AGC72. NCBI lineage: Bacteria > Bacillati > Bacillota > Bacilli > Lactobacillales > Carnobacteriaceae > Desemzia > Desemzia sp. AGC72. Next base: position 66,009 of record NZ_JBHFIG010000018.1, on the reverse strand, counting down.
CATCAAGATCAGTTGGAAGACTTTTTGATCAGTAAAATGGAAGGGGAGTATTAATATGAATTTAATCAAACTAGAAATGAAAAAAATAGCTCTCAGCCCTTATTTTTTAGCAGCCATCATTATTCCGATAGCGGCTTTAGCGATGGTAGAGCTGATGGCTTATGCGCCGCAAATAGATCCCAGTTTCTCTGTAGCCGATACTGAAATGATGACCTATGAATTTTTGTATTTCACTTCTTTTATTGTTAATATCGCTGGATTTGCGTGTTTAGGAACTGCGCTGCTAGGAAAAGTAATCATGGAATCTTACAACGACAACTACATTTATTTGACCTTGAGTTATCCAGTATCCAGAAAGAGAATCTTATGGGCAAAAATCATTTTTTGTGTTGTGTTCTCGGGATTAGGCGTTTTTATAGGACTTTTTTTAACCAACGTATTGTTCTTTATTTCTGAATCTATTTTTCCGTTGGTCCAAGATACATTATCCTTTAGTCAACTCATCAACCAGCTTCCGCTCCTATTGATCGCTGCAGTTTTGGTAAGCAGTGTAAGCTTGATTTCTTTAACGATTGGCTGGTGGAAAAAATCATTACCTTTAGCCATCGTAGCCGCAGTTGTATTGTGCAGCATCCTCAGCAACTTAGTGATGGCAGGAGGACAAGGCATTGTGATAGTAACCTCTTTGTTTTTACTGGTAATCAGTCTTCTAGTAACAGTCACCATGACAAGAAAAGTTTCACGATTAGAAGCTTAGTCTATAAAAAACAAGCATCAGACGGATTCAGTCTGATGCTTGTTTTTTTGCTTATAGTCTAAAACAGGATTTTTTTCTGGGCGACTTGGAATAACGGCAAATAAATAAATAAAAAGTGATACCGACTGTCAGAATCGTCAGGCCTACTTTTACTGGGAGTAAAGGTGCGAAATAAATAGAAAAGCTCATCATCAAATAAATGTTGAACAAAATCTTCCATTTGCGCTTTGTAGGGATCATCCGATTTTCCATATAGTCGGCAATATAGATTCGATATAGTCTAGATTGTTTAAGCCAAACGTCAAATCGTTTTGAACTTCTGGCAAAACAGTAAGCACTCAATAATAAAAAGGGTGTGGTAGGTAAAACTGGAAGAATCACCCCGATTGAGCCTAAACCAAAAGATACCAAACCTATCGCTAGTAATAGCATTCGCTTCATTCATTCTACTCCTTCCAAATCAACTCTGGAAAAACTGTCCGATTATAAGCTATGTATTATAGAGTAGTCTTAATGCTCATTTCTGAGCTTAAAGATAGAAAAATAAGAGCTTTTAAGATTGTAATGTATATTTTATCTCTCTAATACAGTGTTATCTTAACACAGGTTACTTTGTGAATAAAGAAACTTATTGTAAGGTAATATCTTTTTAAAATAATATGTCATATAACTTTCATAAAATAAGAGTTTAATCCCTTGAAAATGATTTGAATTAACCGCTAACAAGGAGAAGAAAGGGTGTAATTGCCTTAAACTAAGGAAATCTCCTTGAAAAAATTTGTGAAGTAGCTGACAATAGAAGAAGTATCAAAATGTTATTGCCTAGTTGTGAAGAAACCAGAGCCTCACTAATTGCATTTTACAAACAGCTACAGGAAAATAGACACATTTTGTTTACCGGTTTCTAAAAACGGCCGGATGATTTGTCATCTAATGAACACAAATCATTAGAAGCTGAACAACGGTTGATAGTGTTGTAGAAATTGAAAGTAGGAGAAAAAGTGGTTAAATTTATGAGTAAAATACCAGCAGGGACATTTTTAGTTCCCATGCTGTTAAGCGCGATATTTTATACGATATGGCCGAATTTATTTAGTGGAGTCGGTGGAATCACGGAGGCTTTCCTAGGAGGAAGCGGAACGAGTTTTATAATTGCTATGATTTGCTTTTGTTCTGGAATAGGCATCAATGTTAAAACATGAGGAAAGCTGTTCAAACGTCATGGAGTTTTATTGGTTGTGAAGTTCATTTTAACAGTTGGATTGGGATTATTGTTTATTGCTTTCTTTGGACAAGAGGGTATATTTGGCATTAGTGCTTTAGCTTTTGTGGTCGCTATGTGCAGTATGAACCCGGCTCTTTATGTTTCACTGGCTAACGACTTTGGAGATGATGTCGACAAAGCTGCGATTGGTTTAGTAGGATTGTTTGGAATTCCGGCTGTGCCGATGTTCATTTATGCGATATCTGGTCAAGGTGAGATTGATTGGATGCCGATCATCTCGACGATTTTTCCTCTTATTTTAGGTATGGTATTAGGAAATGCCGATAAAGATTTTTCGAAAATTTTTGGGACTGGGATTACAGTCCTGCTGCCGTTGTTGGGATGGAACATTGGACAAAGAATGAATTTGTTTGAAGGTTTGCAATCAGGTGTCTACGGGATTGTTCTTGTAGCAGCCTTTTATTTATTAATGAGTCCAATCGTTTTAGTCGATCAAAAATTACTTAAAAACGATGGGGTAGCAGCCTTATCGATGAATTCGGCAGCAGGAGTCTCTGCATCGTTTCCAGCGATCATTGCTCAAGCGAATCCCGGAGTAGCACCTTATGTGACAAGCGCAACGACTCAAATCGTTACTTTAGCAATCATTACAATTATCGTGACGCCTATATTGGTCCGTAAATTGTATGGTAAAACTCATTCATTAGAAACTAAATAATGAATCAAGAAAGGAGGATCAATGAAATATCGATTCTCCTTTTTTGCTGTACATTATTCAAACTTCTCTTTTAAAATGTCCATTCGGTCTTCAAAGCTGACTTCATGATGGATTTCGTGCAGCATCCAGACATAACCAAACGGATCTAAGAATTGAGCTTTTGAAATATCAAATTCTTCCATTCGCGTGATGCCTTGAATTTCTGTACAACCATTCTCCATAGCTGATTGGTAGGTTTTTTCAATATCATTTACCATGATGTTGAACCAAAAAGATTGCGGATGTCCTTTTACAGGAGCAACCAAGTAATATTCCGGATTTTCATCCAGCATGTGAAAACGGGTACCGAAAATAGTGAATACCACTTCATTTGCTCCAGGCTTAAAATCAGTTGCTTCCAAACGTTGAACTGGAAAAATCTTCTCATAGAGCTCCAACGCCTGCAAACTATCTTTTACCACAAAATCAAATTCTACAGCGTCCATTGTATACCACCTCTGCTTTTTGTTTTAGTATAGCAGAAACAGTAAAATGAACTCTAATCATAGAACAGAATAAGTTGTTGACATAGCTAGGATAACTTTGTTATATTTTAGGCGAGAATAAATAATACCTAGAAGAATGGGGATTGTTACTGTGAGTGTACCAGGTATCTAATTCATAAGTTGAATAGCTGAATAAACGTAGGTTTATTTAGCATGCTTATAAGTGATACCTGTCGATAAATAGAATTTTTATTTTCTAAGGACGGTAGTATGACTATCGTCTTTTTTTGTATACTCTAGGTTAATAGTTATTTTTGGAGCAGGTATCTCTTCATTTGAAAGGGAGAGAGCTATGAACGAAGAATCATTCACTAAATTACAATTTGATAAAGTACAAAGAGAAGTACAAGCTAGAGCGATTGGAAATTACAGCAAAATTCGTATTGGAGAACTTTCACCACAAACAAACTTGGCCACTGTAACTGTTTGGCAGCAAGAAACACAAGAAGCACGTCTGATTTTGGACAGCAACCAACATGTTCCTTTCATGGGACTGACCAGAATCGATTCTTTAATGAATCAAGTAAAAAAAGGATTAGTGTTGAACGCCTATGATTTGATCGAATACGCAGATTTCTTGAGAAGCAGTCGAATGATCAATACCTTTTTTGAGAAGAATCAATACCAAACGCCTTTATTGTATCAGTATAGTAAAAATCTGCCGAGTTTGATAGAAATCGAAGACGAAATTTATCAAAAAATTCAGCACCATAAAGTATCAGATGCTGCATCAAAGAATTTAAGGAAAATCCGCAAACAAATCCGAGAAACCGAAAAAGAGATACAAGAGAAGTTAACCAAATTTTTGAAGCATCCGAGCAATAAAGACATGATCCAAGATAGAATCATTGTTCAAAAAGATGCTCATTACACGATCCCTATAAAGGCTAGTTATAAGAACAAAGTAATTGGAAATGTTATTGAACAATCCAATAAAGGAACAACAGTCTTTGTAGAACCGATAGCTGCAGCAAAATCAAATGAACAGCTGATTCTTTTAAAAGCAGAAGAAACAGCTGAAGAGTATCAGATTTTAGCGGAGTTAACAGGGTACTTGGCTGAAAAAGAAGCTGCCGTTCAATTTATTATGGAAACCATCACCGCTTTTGATATCATTTTTGCTCGGGCAAAATACAGTCGAGAGTTGAATGGAATCACTCCAGAAGTCAATAAATCAGAAATGATTCATATCAAAAAGGGGATTCATCCATTTTTACCCACTGGAGCTGTTCCCTTGGATTTCATTTTAGGAGAAGAGTGTCGTGGGCTGGTGATCACTGGAGCAAATGCCGGTGGTAAAACGGTCGTATTGAAAACAGTAGGTTTATTGACACTAATGACAATGTTTGGACTTCAAATCCCTGTTCAAGAAGGAACGGCTATTGCGGTCTTTGATGAAGTATTTGTGGACATCGGTGATCAACAAAGTATGGAAAATGCTTTAAGTACTTTTTCAGGTCACATGGACAATATAGCTGCTATCTTGAACAAATCAAAACGCCATACATTAGTCTTGTTAGACGAGATAGGCAGTGGCACCGAGCCTAGTGAAGGTGCAGCTTTAGCGATTGCTATCATGGAAAACTTGTACGCTAAAGGAGCTTTAATTGTGGCGACCACACATTATGGGGAAATCAAGCGATTCGCTGAAGAACATGAAGACTTCACTCCGGCAGCAATGGAATTTGACCGGGAAACATTGACTCCTAAGTTTGTTTTGCACTTAGGAGAGAGTGGGGAAAGCCAAGCTTTATGGATCGCAAAAAAAGTCCACATGTCTCCTGCATTGATCAAGCAGGCAAAAGAGTATATGGGAAATAAAAATTATTCTACTCAGAAGAAAGCATTTGTAAAAAATGAGAATCAGAAACCAATAGACAACGGAAAGAAAGTTACATTCCATAAAGGAGACCGCGTACTGTTAAAAGAAAATCAAAAAAATGGATTGATCTATGAAGATGAAGGATCAGACATTATTGTAGTATATTCCGATGAGGTCTTCTTAGAAGTTTCGAGGAACCGTCTTCAGTTGTTGACCCGTGCTGCAGAACTTTATCCTCAGAACTACGATATAGACAGTCTGTTTACAAATTACCACACACGTAAAACGAAAAGAGATCTAGACCGTGGGTCAAAAAAAGCGCACAAATTGTTAGATAAAGAAATGAGAAATAGAAGAGCAGAGGAATGACTTTTTTGTTAGATACATGTTGACAGCACTAGAATATCGATGGGGACAAGTTTACATGAAAAGAATCATTTTAACTGAAAATAAAGAATTAAAAACGCACATTGAGCAAAGTCTCAATGTGCGTTTTTAGATTTTAAAGGTTTTCTGTTAGCTTGCTTATCCTTCTTTGGTATACGCCAACGTCTTATTCAAGAAAAACGGCGTGTAGAATGCTACCGTGTCACTCAAAGGTAAAACATCATCTGACAAGTCGATCTTGATCACGTTTTTGATGTAATTTCGTCTCGTTTCAATTCGGTTCCATACATCAGGGTAGCTTTCTTTCAATTCGGCTTGCAAAGCTTTATCTGCAATAGCGACAGGTTCTTCACAACTTGCTCCTGAGTAGCCCGAGACACTTGGAATGATGTCTACTTGAAAGAGTTGTCCGCTTTTCACTTCAGCTTTTGAACCTTTAAAAAATGGCGATGACATCCATTCATCGTCTCCTGTATAGTGTCCTGGATTCAGTGTCCACCCGTAAACATCAGAAGGAAGGACTTCTTGGATCATAGAATAAAATTCATCTCCCACAGTGCCGACTTTGATGTTTTCCAACCATGCCGTGTAAGCAGTAAAGTAAGGAATACCGACTTTTTCCAAATAGTCCGATTGATTTTCAGGCAAATCATCTTTAGAAGCTGCCACGAATCCAGCTCGGCTGCTCAATCCGCCTTTGTAGCCGACTGTCATAGAATAATTGTCGCCTAACGAAGCTTTTTTGTCTCTTGGATACAGAGTTGCGTGTGTAAAGCGCTGGCCGGCTGCACTAATAGTGGTTACCGTATTTGGTTGGCCTTCTTGAGCAAGAAAAGCACCGATTTCTTTTTCTGTTTTGCCAACTCCTAAAGCTTGGATTGCTTCGAACATGCCTTTTCCAGCCAAAGTAGCTCCGTACTCAAAATGAGCAATTTCATTGGCGTTATGCGTTGTGCGCAACCCGCCTTCTGGGGAGATAAGAGCTGAAGCAAAGTTTTGTAATTGTTTACGATCCGAAACATATTGGATCAAACTGTCTACAATGTAGAACGGCAAATCGAATAATCCACTATTATCATAGTGGGTAGAAGTAAATAATTTCCATCCAATAACGCCTATGGTTGCATCAGGAGAAATGTGACACTCTTTGAAATGATCCGCAAGAGTTTTTTCGCCAGTCATCGGTTGATTTGGTAAAGAAAAGTAAGGAACATGAACAGCTTTTGCCGGAGTGCGAGAGTGTGAGGCTAATTTCAAGTTTTCGTTCCCTAGCATCAAATAGCTGTCCCCATTGGCGTGGATGACTAAACAAGCTTCTTCAAAACGGGGAATAAACCCGGTAAGGTATTCAAAATTGGCGCCATGCTCGCGGTCGGCGTAAATGATTGCCGTATCGATAGCTTGCTGTTTCATTTTCTCTAAAAAGTTTTTTTTTCGAGCAGTCATTGTCTCATTTGATAAAATGACTGACTCAAGATTTGTGTGGATAGTAGGTAAAGCGACTTCATTTAAGTTGATTGTCATGTTCATTTTCCTCCTGTTTGGTTGATAAAATGGTTGTTAAGGATTCTAATTTTTTAAAAACCGGCTGTTGCGGATTTAGATCCGTCACGATTAGATCAAAATCTTCTGCGTTGCCGATCTTATAAAAATAAGAAAGGTCAAATTTTTTGTGATCAGCGACCAATATTGTTTTCTTCGATTGATCCATTACAGCCTTTTTCGTAAAAGTATCCTCTTCATCCAAAAGAGTGACACCATCGTCTGAACTGATTCCTTCAGCGCCGAGAAAAGCTATATCGAAGTTGAATTGTCTGATGAAAGCAGCTGTTTCCAATCCTAAAAAACCTTTAGACAATTCGCGGTACTTTCCGGGAACAGCGTGCAAATTGATCCCCTCATACTGAGACAAAGAATTTAGGACCAATAACGAATTGGTATAAAACCGGCATCCTTCAATATTAAAAATCTCTCTCGCTACAGCTAAAGCAGTTGTACCTGTTTCGATAAAAACCGTACTTCCAGGCTCAACGAGATTTCTGCAGAACTTGCCGATTTGTTTTTTCTCTTGGACACTGACTTCTTCTTTGATTGAAATGGGGTTTTCGACAGCTTGTTCACCTCGATAAACAGCTCCGCCATGAACGAGTTGAACATTTCCCCATGTGGAGATCTCTTTTAAATCACGGTTGATCGTCATCATTGAGACACTTAGTTCAGCTGCCAATTCAGGTGAAGATACTTCGCCATTCACTTTCAGCAAATCAAAAATCATTTCCTGCCTTTTTAATTGATTCAATAAAACACCTCCAAGAACTTTCTACTTATGTGTATCTTACCATTCCACCAAACTAAATCAACACATAATAACATTTTAATTAAAATTAGTTATTTAGTGTTAAGTGAATAATTGCTTATACAAATTATCCTCTTTACAAATTATACCTGGCGGGGTATTATATAAATACGGCGGGGGGTATAAAAATGAAGAAAGTGATTTTAAAAGGTATTAAGGGATATCAAAAAGGAATCTCTCCTTTATTTCCACCTAATTGCCGCTACTATCCTACTTGTTCACATTATGCTGTTGAAGCAATTGAAAAGCATGGAGCAGCAAAAGGATCTTTGATGGCGACGTCACGCATTTTAAGATGTCATCCTTTTGTAAAAGGCGGTTATGATCCAGTACCGAATACTTTTTCCTTAGAAAGAAACACTACTTTAAAAAACAAATAGAGAGGAAAGATAATATGACAGTAAAAGTAACAGATTCAACTTTAGCTTCAGAGGTACAACAAGGTATCACTTTAGTAGATTTTTGGGCTCCTTGGTGCGGTCCTTGTAAAATGTTGGGGCCAGTATTAGAACAATTAGAAGAAGAGTTTTCACCTGAAATCAAAATTGCGAAATTAAACATAGATGAAAACAATGAGGTTGCTGGTCAATTAGGAATCATGAGTATTCCGACAATGGTTTTATACAAAGATGGTCAACCGATCGAAAAAATCATCGGGTATCAACCAAAGGAAGTGTTACACGAGTATTTAGCAGAAAAATTAACATCAAACTAAACAAAAACTAGGAGGAAAGACATGTTTTTCAAAAAAACACCTACTATTTCGACAAACGATTTAGAAAATAAAATGGCAGAGAAACCGCAAATCATAGATGTGAGAGAGCCGCATGAATTTAGAAGTGGACATATTCCAGGAGCTAAAAATGTTCCTTTAGGAAAAGTCACTCAATATACCCCATCTGGTAAAACATATGTTGTTTGCCAATCTGGAATGAGAAGCAAACAAGCGACAAAAATCTTATTCAAACAAGGTCACGATGTCGTCAATGTGCGCGGAGGCATGATGTCATGGACTGGTGCCAAAAGAGGAGGAAAAAATTAATGAGAATTGTTATCATTGGTGGTGTAGCGGGAGGCATGTCTGCCGCTACACGTTTAAGACGTTTGAATGAAAAGGCTGAAATCATTGTATTGGAAAAAGGACCTTATGTGTCATTTGCTAATTGTGGTTTGCCTTATTATGTGTCAGGCGAGATTGAAGAGCGCAGTGACTTATTGGTACAAACGCCAGAGTCCTTGCAGGCTCGTTTTGAATTAGATGTGCGGCCAAATAGTGAAGCTAAAGCTATAAACGCTGAGCAAAAAGAAGTAACCGTCCGCACTGCAGAAAAAGAGTACACATTGTCTTATGATAAGTTGATCCTTTCGCCAGGAGCAAAACCGTTTGTTCCTTCTACAAAAGGATTAGAAGAAGCGGAGAATGTATTTACGGTCCGTTCAGTTCCTGATGTAGATGCTATTTCAACCTTCATTGAGAAAGAAAAACCTAAAAAAGCTGTCGTCATTGGCGCTGGTTTTATTGGGTTGGAGATGGCTGAAAGTCTTGTTCATCGCGGATTGGAAGTAACGATCATCGAAAAAGCACCGCATGTGTTGCCGCCTTTAGATGAAGAAATGGCAGCATATGTCACTAAAGAATTGACAGCAAACGGGGTCAAACTGTATACAGGACAGGCAGCAGACTCATTTGAGAAAAAAGGGGAAGTAGTGGTATTGGAAAATGGAGAACGGTTGGAAAGTGATATCACTCTGATGTCCGTAGGAGTTAAACCAGAGACTTCATTAGCACAAACTGCCTCTATTAAAACCGGCATACGCGGTGGTATACTAGTCAATGAACAGTATGAAACCAGTCAAAAAGATATTTATGCTGTTGGTGATGCGATTGTTGTCAAACAGCAGATCAATGGAGAAGACACGATGATCGCTTTAGCGTCGCCAGCTAATCGTCAAGGACGTCAAGTAGCTGATGTCATCAGCGGAATAGACCATAAGAATAAAGGCAGTATTGGGACTGCGATCGTACGAGTGTTCAACCTTGCAGCTGCATCTACAGGGCTGAGCGAACGGCAGCTGCAACAAGCAGATGAACTCTATGAAAGCATTCATATTCAAGGGAAAAGCCATGCAGGTTATTATCCAAATGCAAAAACCATTGTGTTAAAATTGTTGTTCCATCCCACATCAGGTAAAATCTACGGTGCGCAAGCTATTGGAGAAGATGGGGTAGACAAACGTATTGATATCATTGCAACAGCAATCAAAGGCGGGATGACTGTGGAAGATCTGCCTGAATTAGAGTTTACGTATGCTCCTCCATTTGGCTCTGCAAAAGATCCGGTCAATATGGCTGGCTATGCAGCGTTGAATATTATTGAAGGAATCAGTGAATCGGTCCAATGGCATGAATTGGAAGATAAACAAGCTGCGGGTCACCAATTATTGGATGTTCGGAACGCAAAAGAAGTGGAAATGAATGGGCGCTTAAAAGGGTCGATAAATATTCCATTGGACAATTTGCGAGACCGTATGAAAGAACTACCTAAAGACCAACCACTCATCGTCAGCTGTCACAGTGGGTTGCGCAGTTACGTGGCAGAACGAATCTTGAAACAAAATGGCTATCAAGTGAAAAATTTAGATGGAGCGTTTGCTCTATACTCAACAGTAAAACCAGAAAAGGTGGAAAAATAATGTATAACTCAATATCAATGCCGGAATTTGAACAAAAGTGGAAAAAAGAAAAGCTCTCTTTAGTAGATGTTAGAGAAGTGAATGAATGGGAAAATGGTCATGTGGATGGAGCTGTTCATGTACCTTTAAGCGACCTTTCAGCTGCAAAAAACAAATTGGATAAAAGCCAAGATTATTATGTAATGTGTCATTCAGGAGCTCGTTCTGCAATGGCATGCCAAGAGTTGTCAAAAGAGGGCTACAAAGTAACGAATGTCATGGGAGGTATTTCTGCCTGGAGAGGGGAAGTCGTTTAATGGAATACAACAAAAAAATCGTGAACCGCTTGAAACGTTCTGATGGTCAGTTGCACGGAGTACTGAACATGATGGAAGAAGAGAAAGACTGTGCAGATATCGTGACACAATTGTCAGCCGTTCGCTCTAGTATTGATCGTGCGATTAGTTTGATCGTTGCTGAAAACTTGGTTGAATGTGTGCAAGAAAGCATCAAAGAAGGCAGTACGGGAGAAGAAAGTATCCAACAAGCAATCCAGTTATTGATGAAGAGCAGATAGACAGATTGCTTGTTACTATTGAATAAAATCCTTATCAGAAAAACTGCCATCCAGAAATCTTAGGATGGCAGTTTTTGTATCAATTTAGGAATAAAGTCTGGATTCAATAGACTCTCTTTTTTGCTCTAAGAAAGTTGGCAAGTAGAGAGGTATAGATTTGAAATCAGTTGATTCAATGGTTTCTTTTGTAAAAGAAGTTTCTTCAGTAGCAACTTCAAACAAAAGTTGGTTTGGTTCTCTAAAGTAAAGCGAGTTGAAAAATTCGCGGTATTTCACACCAGAATAGTTGAAATTACGTTCGAGCACCTTTTGTTCGATTTCTTGTAACTCTAAAAGATTCCTTACGGATAAGGCCACATGATGAGTGCTTCCGATGCCTTGGACTTCGAGCGGATTTTTCTTATCTTCAATGATATGGAGCTCTTGATGAAATAAAGATCCTTCTTTAGATAAAACTATTGTTGACCAATCCCCTTTCTGAAGTTGTTTAGTAACCATCAAACCAAACATTTCTTGCAGATTTTTAGCTGTTGCAAGAGCATAGCGAACACGTAAATGGATTGAATCAATTCCTAGAACGGCATTTTCAAGAGAAATTTCTGCAGTTTCTCTAGGAAAGGTATCGTTTAGTGTGTCTTGAATGGGGACCATCCCTAGTTGAACACCATCAAAATCTTCAAAGCGAAGGATTTTTGAATCGTTATAATCTTCAATTTCACAATTGAATAAGCCATTTTCATTTAGTCGTTTTTCCCAAAAATAAAGAGCATCAATACTTGGAACAGCGAATATTGTTCGTTCAATGGTATTTGTTCCGAATTTTTTATTTGCGCCATCCCTCATTTGGAAAACAGTAAATTCTGTTCCTGGACGTCCTTTAGTATCTCCGAAAAATACGTGGTACATTTCTACATCATCTTGATTAACAGTTTTTAAAATCAGGTCTAAACCAAGCAGTTCGTTGTAAAAGCGAAATGATTGTTGAATGTCTCGATTAATGACTGAGACGTGATGTATAATTGAGTGGTTCAACATAAATGATGACACATCCTTTTAAATGATTGGAGAGATCTTCTTATGGATTATATTAACATACCAGGTTCTGCAAATAAATTTTTCGTTTTATTCCATGGCACCGGCGGAAACGAATACAGCTTGCTCTCTATAGTGGGAGATATTGATCCAACTGCTTCTGTAATTAGTTTTTTAGGAAATGTCGGTTCGGGTTCTAATCGAAGATTTTTTGCGCCGCTTCAAGATGGGCAATTAGAACGAGAAGATTTTGATCACAGAGTGGACCAATTTTTAACTTTATGGGATGAACTTAAGCCGATAAATGCTAAAGTAACTTTTGTGGGCTATTCAAATGGCGCCAATTTTGTGTTGGGACTATTGGGAAAGGCGGCAGATATAGCAGATAATATCGTATTGATGCATCCTTCAAATTTAGGATATACATTTGAAAATACCTCTAAAAGTCGAATACTGATTACTACTGGAGCAATAGACACCCTTTCACTTCCTAGCGACGTACTTCAGCTGTCTAAACAGCTATCTGAATATTTCCCAACAACCAAATTGGAATTACTAGATGGCGGACATGAGGTGGAAAACGAAGAAGTTGCTAAAATCATAAGTTTTTTAAATTATGATGTGCCAGAATAATCGTAATTTTCCCCCACTATAAGCTTACATTATTTTGATTTAGACAAAATAATGTAAGTTTTTTTGAATAGTGAATTTAATATATAGGAGAGATATAATTTTAATCCCTTTAGACCAAAAGTTCTTTTAATAACGTTGAAATGTTACCGATATATGAACAAAAAATGATATTTCCTTGAGGCTGTTGAACGAAGCAATAGAATAGCTTACACTAGGTAAGACAGAGTTTAGAATGAATGAGATTCTAAAGGAGGCTTACAATGCAAGATTATAAAGAACAAACGAAAGAAGAGCTCCTGGTAAAAATAGAAGCTTTAAATCGCTTGAATAAAGAGTTATTGAAAACCTTCCAAGAAACAGAACGACTTGAGTTTGGGTGGTCAGGAAATTTAGGCCAATGGTTTTGGGACTTTACAACTAATGAAGTGACTTTTAATTCCTTGAAAGCTGAAGCTATTGGTTATATGAAAGAAGACTTGCCAGAGAAAGTACCGTATGAATTTTTTACAGATAAAGTTCATCCTGACGATAAAGATATGGTCATGAACCTTATGATGGATCATCTTTATGGCAAAATTCCAGTATGGGAAGTAAAATACCGTATCCAAGCAAAAGACGGTTCGTGGAAAGTCTATCAGGATCGTGGAAAAGTTACAGAACGTACGGAAGATGGGAAGCCGTTATTTCTTAAAGGAATCGTTTTTGATGTTACGGAAGAGGAAAAAGAACGTGAAGATTTGATGGTCAAAAACAAAACGTTGAAAAATCAAATGAAACAAGATGTGATCACTTCTTTATACAACCGTTCGGCTATTTTATTGGAATTTGCCAAGTACGCCAACAGAGCTAAAAAACAGGATCAACCGTTGTCTATGATCGTTATGAACATTGACAAGTATCCATTATTGGAGGAAGAATACGGGATAATACTCAGCGAAGAAGTCCTGAAAGAAACCGGTAAAATTATTAAGACAGCTATCCAAGATAAATACTCTGCAGGACGATACAGAGAAGCTGTATTCTTGATATTATTAGAAAATACAGATACAGAAGAAGCTTACGATCTTGCTGAAACGATCAGACAAATGGTCTCAGATACATTTTTTGCCATTCCAAGACGAATCAGTGTAAGTTCCGGAGTTTCTTTATACAAATCAACTGAAACTGTCAGTGAATTTATTCAAAAAACGACTCAAAAATTGTATGCTGCTCAAACAAATGGCGGAAACCAAACCATTTTATAAAATGTATTGTACATAAAAAGATCTGCTAAAGACCAATCAAGCGATTGTCTTCAGCAGACTTTTTTATTTGGTCACAATAAATTGGGCACTGTAGAAGTTGTAGTGGTGGACAGAGAAAGAGTATTCAAAAGCTCGTCCGTTGTCAAAGTAAGCCACTTGCTCTGCAACAGCTACTGGATCTCCAACTTGCAATTCCAGATTTTGAGCTTCCTCCTCGGTAGCTTTTCGAACGGAGACTCTTCGATGTGCGCTTTGGATTCTGTAATTCAATTCTTCTTCAATATATCGGTACAAAGAATTCTTTAAATGTTGTTTATTTAAGCCGACAATCAAATCGATCGGCATATAAGTTTGTTCGATAACCGTGGGCTGTCCATTAGTGTACCGAACTCTATGGATATCATACACAAATGAATCAGGAGCAAGATTCAATTGTCGTTCAACATTCGGATTAGCAGGGATGATATTGAACTTCAATATTTTACTGGTGATTTTATTTTTTGGATTTGTAGAGGTCAATCCTTGGAACTGACTGGTGACGATCAATCTCTCCATTTCTTTAGAATTGATATCTTTAATAAACGTACCTACACCGCGTTTTTTGATGATCAATCCATCTTCTACCAGTAAATCAAAAGCTTTTTTGATCGTCATCTTGCTGGTATTGTACGAAATACAAAGGTCTTTTTCAAAAGGGAGTTTTTCATTTGCAACGAATTCACCATTTAAAATCCTGTTTTTCATATCATTGTAGATAAATAAGTATTTTTGCATACGGGTTCTCCTTAAAAGGCTATAAAGAAATCATCAACTGTTTACTGATTCATTATATCTTACTTCCTGCATACTTTGAAAGATAAGGTAGAAAAATAGTCTTTATGTAGAAAGAATAATTATTTTAAAATTTTAAAAGTATATATTTACTTTAAAATTTATATATACTATAATATGAATTGTAAGCGCTTAACTCTTTTGAGAAGGAGGAATCAAATGATACAAGAATCCCTAGAAAAACTTTTGCAGTATGAGGGAAGAGGTCAAAAACCTCATGATTTTGATGCTTTTTGGGATAAGGAATTGTCCAAATTAGAAAACCTTTCACTAGATTACCAATTAGAACGAGCAGCTGTTGCTTCTAATGTTGCAGATTGCTACATATTGACTTTTACTAGTTTTGACGGAACAAGAATCTCTTGTCAATTGCTCAAACCGAAAAGAAAAGGCGCCACATTCCCAGGACTGCTTCAATTTCATGGTTACCATGTAAATAGCGGCGATTTCAGTGAAAAAATTGGCTGGGCTGCTGAAGGATTCGTCGTTATGGCGATGGATTGCAGAGGGCAAGGTGGGAAATCTGAGAATATCGAATCTTCTACTGTTGGAACGGCTTTAAAAGGATTGATTATCAGAGGAATCGAAGAAGGACCAGAAGCTTTATATTTCAAGCGTGTTTTTTTGGATACGGTCATTGCTTCTAGAATTCTAATGTCTTTAGGTGAAGTAGATGAAGAAAGAATTTTTGTTCAAGGAGCTTCTCAAGGAGGAGCGTTAGCTTTAGTGTGCGCAGCTCTCGAACCCAGAATCAAACGTGTTTTCACAACACATCCATATTTGAGCGATTATCGCCGAGCTTTTGAATTGGATATTAAAAATTCTGCTTATGAAGAATTATTTTACTGGTTCAGATTCAGAGACCCGCTGCATGAAAAAGAAGAAACTTTTTTCCAAACATTAGAATACATTGATGTACAACATTTTGCTCCTAGAATCAAAGCCGAGGTGATCATGGCGACAGGGTTAGATGATGAGATTTGCTTTCCTTCAACTCAGTTTGCTGTATTCAATAAGATTACCAGTCCAAAAGACGTGATTTTATTACCAGAATATGGACATGAGTATTACCCTAAGGTAGCAGATAAAGTAAGAGGATTTTTTATCCACAACGAAATGAAAGCGTTTTAAGAGAGCGAGGGAAAAGCAGTGAAGAAATTTCCAGAGCAATTTTGGTGGGGATCAGCCACATCCGGTCCTCAAGCAGAAGGCAGGTTCAACAAGCCGCATGCGAATGTATTTGACCATTGGTATGATATGGAACCAGAAAAGTTCTACAACCAAGTAGGTCCAAATACAGCATCAAATTTTTACAATAGTTATAAAGAGGATATTCAATTGATGAAAGAAGCCGGACTAAATTCTCTTCGGATTTCTATTCAGTGGACAAGATTGATCGACGATTTTGAAACAGCGTCTTTAAATGAAGACGGAGTCCAATTCTATCATAATGTGATCGATGCTTTGCTGGAGGCAGGGATTGAACCATTTGTAGGGCTGCATCATTTCGATCTTCCTGTTGAGTTATACCATCAGTATGGCGGCTGGGAGTCTAAGAAAGTCGTTGACTTGTTCGTCAAATTCACTCAGCAATGTTTTACGTTGTATGGAGACAAAGTCCGCTACTGGTTCGTTTTCAATGAGCCGATGGTCGTTGTTGACGGACAATATTTGTACCAGTTCCACTATCCAAATATCCGCAACGGAAAGAAAGCGGTCCAAGTAGCCTACAATATCGTATTAGCTACAGCAAAAACGATAGAAGCTTTTCGCTCTGGCGGTTGGGATAGAGATGGCCAGCAAATAGGGACGATTTTAAATCTGACACCGTCTTATCCAGCTAGTGACAGAGCAGAAGATCTAAAAGCTAGTCGAATTGCCGACTTGTGGAAGAATCAACTCTTTCTTGATCCTGCTGTTTTGGGGGAATTCCCTTCTGAATTAGTAGAATTATTAACGGCTGATGGAGTGTTATGGGAAAGCACAGAGGAAGAAAAACTACTGATCAAACAAAATACGATCGATCTATTGGGGGTGAACTTTTATCATCCTTCCCGTGCAAAAGAACCAAGCATCATTCCAAGTTCAGCTTCTGATTGGATGCCCAATCAGTATTTTGATGACTATGAAATGCCTAGAAGAAGAATGAATGTAGATAAAGGGTGGGAAATCTATCCTCAAGCGTTGTATGATATTTCGTTGAATATTCGCGACAATTACGGCAATATTCCTTGGTTCGTCTCAGAAAATGGAATGGGCGTCTCTCAAGAAGAACGGTTCATGAATGCTGACGGACAAATTGATGACTTTTACCGAATCGATTTCATCAAAGAGCATTTAGAATGGCTGCATAAAGGGATCGAAGCAGGTTCTGATTGTAGAGGGTATCACTTATGGACAGCAATCGACAACTGGTCTTGGACAAATGCTTACCGGAATCGATATGGATTAGTGTCTAATGATATTCGAACACAAGTCAAGACGTTGAAGAAATCAGGCTATTGGTTTAAACAAGTGAGTGAAAATAATGGTTTCTCTGATGAAAAGGAGGTAAAGAATGTTAAGCAAAAAACGAAATAAACTATTTTATCTGTTTACCTTTCCCTGGATCATAGGATTTCTCTTGTTAACTGCCGGACCAATGATTTATTCGCTTTATTTATCGTTTACCAACTCATCTGGATTCGGGACGCCTGAATTTGTAGGTTTAGATAACTACAAGCAAATGTTCTCAGAGGATCCGTTGTTCTGGAAGTCTTTAGGCAATACGATATTTTATACGTTGTTGAGTGTCCCATTAAGTTTAGTGACCGGGTACTTGTTAGCGGTCCTTTTGAACACAAAAGTAAAATTCATGGGTGTATTTAGAACGATCTTTTACTTGCCATCCATTGTTCCAACCGTTGCGACTTCATTATTGTGGATGTTAATTTTTCAACCAAACTTTGGGATCGCAAATGCTATTCTAGACTTTTTCAATCTTCCAACATCCATGTGGTTGTTGAGTGAGCAAATGGTCAAACCAACACTCATTATCATGAGTTTGTGGGGAGTTGGGGGAGGAATGGTTATCTATTTGGCCGGTCTGCAAGAAGTTCCCACATCCCTATATGAGGCAGCTGAAATAGATGGAGCCAGCTCATGGCATAAATTCTGGAACATCACAGTACCTATAACATCTCCAGTGATCTTTTTCCAATTGATCATGGGACTGATTGGTTCATTGCAAGTGTTTACCCAAGCTTACGTTGTCAGTGGAGGTTCTGGAGGACCTAACTACCAATCTATGTTCTTTGTTTTCTATCTCTACCAACAAGGATTCCAGTTCTTTAATCAAGGTTATGGATCAGCTTTAGCCTGGATGCTGTTTATTCTAGTGCTGATTTTAACGGCATTCGTCTTCAAATTTATCGGCAAACAAGTATATTATGAATCCGGAGATTAATATTCTTAAAGAAAGGAGTTAAGGGAATGGAGTTATCTCAAGAAAATACACCAATCAAGGTGAAATACAAAAGTAAAAGCAAAGCGAATAAAGTCCAGCGTTTCTTAATATACTTGATGTTGATTCTTCTATCTGTTGTTTTTCTGACACCCTTTTTATGGATGATCTTTACTGCATTTAAACCAGAAAATGAGGCTATGGCTTTTCCGCCAAGTATACTGCCTAAAATCTGGGACTGGGAAAATTTCAAAGAAGTTTTTGATATCGTCCCATTTGCAACATTCTATAAGAATTCTCTTTTAGTTGCAGGATTAGGAACGTTGGGGACTGTTGTTTCCAGTTCATTGGTAGCCTATGGGTTTGCTCGGATCAAAGCTACAGGTAGAGGCGTCTGGTTTGCTCTTTTGATGTCGACTTTGATGTTGCCGCCGCAAGTAACCATGATACCTGTCTATGTAATTTGGTCTAAATTAGGTTTTGTCGACACATTGGTCCCATTGATTTTGCCAGCCTTTTTCGGAAATTCGTACTATATTTTCTTATTGAGACAGTTTTTCCGGACGATTCCTAAAGAAGTAGAAGAATCTGCTTATTTAGATGGAGCATCCACATTCCAAATTTACTGGAAATTGATTTTACCGATGTCTCGTGCTTCGATCATCACAGTCACTCTACTCAGCTTCATGGGATTCTGGAATGACTTTATGACACCGTTGATTTATTTGCAAAGTATGGAAAACTATACATTGGCAATCGGGGTCATGCAGTTCCAAGGGGCTTTAACGGTTTATTGGGGACCGATGATGGCTGCAAGTGCATTAATGTTGTTACCGCTGATCGTTATTTTCTTTACAGGTCAAAAATATTTTGTTGAAGGTATTGCTACTCAAGGAAATAAAGGATAAAAAATTGGAGGGAATATCATGAAATTTGGTAAAAAAGCGTTGTACTCATTGACTTTATTAGGAGCAACATTATTAGCAGGCTGCGGCGGAAGCGATGCTGCAGATTCAGCAGAAACATCAGGTAATGGAGAAGAGCCGATCACATTAACAATCATGACTTGGAATAACAACCCTGAAGGAACAAAGAAAGAGCAAGAAATTTTGGATGCTTTTACAGAGGAAAATCCACATATTACGATCAAACAAGTTTCAGCTACTTACGATGAATACAATGAACGTGTGTTGACGATGGCTGCAGGCGGAAACTTGCCGGACTTGATTTGGACACAACCAGCAGGGTATGCAACTTTTGTTGAAAACGGCTTACTGATGGACCTTTCAGACCAAGTGGACAAATTGGATCTAGATGAATTGCAGCCAGGTGTTATTGAATTAGGACAAGTAGATGGCACTCAATACGGAATGATTCGTGACCGTTCAACTGTTCAAATGGCTTATAATAAAGATATGTTCGACGAAGCAGGTATTGAATATCCAGAAGACGACTGGACAATGGATGAATTTTTAGAAACTGCTAAAGCGTTGACTGTAAAAGATGGAGACAGAACGACTCAATTCGGGATTGAAAACTTCTACTTGAAAGAATTATTGACTGCACATGGAACGAACATCATGGATCCTGAAACGGCTGAAATCACTTTAGATGCTCCTAAAACGATTGAAGCTATTGAACTTAGCCAAGCAATGATCAATGAGTACAACGTTCAACCGACAGGTGCACAAACAGAAGGAATGTCCAGCTTATTCCTATCAGGTGTAGCTGGAATGAGTATGGCTGGTCCTTGGGACTGGGTTGAATTTGAAAAAAATGCTGCCTTTGAGTTTGACATCGTTCCGCTTCCAAGCGCAAGCGACAAAGGAACGTTATCTCCAGCTGCTTACCTTCCAATCAGTATCAATGCTGAAACAGATTATCCAGAAGAAGCATGGGAATTGCTAGAGTTCTTAACTTACGGCGGCGGACAAGATATCCAAGCTGAGATTACTTCTGCTGTACCGGTTGTCAACAGAGCTACTGATGACGTACTTTCTTTTGCTGGTGCACCAGACAACGCACAAGCATTAGTGAATCAATTGGAAAACGGCAGTGTTGTACCTAACACACCGTACCAAAAAGACGTACCAGAAATTGAAAATCGTGTTACAGCTTTAGTGGAAACATTGAACCTAAACAACACGCCAGTTGAAGGTCCATTAAAAGAACTAGCTGAAGAATTGAGAGCTGAATTTGGATTGAAATAATCTGATCGTTCACACGCAAAAACTGAAGGGGAAATGACCTTCAGTTTTTGTGTCATGATAAAAATAGGTAAAAGAGGGATAGAAAATGAAACAAAAAGTGACGAAGATGGATGTATTTGTAACCAAGTTATATGGACTGACGGAATTTGTCTACGAAATGATCAAAAACAGCTTCTTTTTCTGGTGTTATCTCGTCAAGGGATTTGGAGTGATCACTTTACTGGCTTCTATTAAAGCACTAGTGTTAGTCAGCTTAGACATTGTACAAAAGGAAAGAAAACAAACTTTTTCCAACTTCAAAAACAATTACCAAAATACAGATCGAAACAGATTCCAATCACTGCTTGTCTTTTTTCTATTCTTTTACTTGATTCTACTTGTGTTGATACCATTCCCGAGTTCAATGGCTGGATCTATGTGGTATGGAGCAAAATACGCAGCCTTGTTGATGATTGTATTGGGAGGGGGCATATTATTCACCAAACCTCTATTTGAAAAATTAGTCCCTGATTTCAAATGGACACTGCCAGCTCAAATCTATTTACTTGTCAAAAGTGCTAAATGGTCGCTTTTGCTAATAGGAGGCATGGTCATTGTATTCTGGTTTAGTTTACAAAATATGATTTTTTTCTTTGCTTTTGCGCCCGGAATATTAGGCGTTTTGACTTCAGCCATCGGAGAAAAAATGATTCAAAAAGTATTAGGGGAGAATTACTTAAATAATTAATAAGCTGAAAGCATCAGTTTACTGATGCTTTTTTATATTGCTGATCTCACTTCAAATTTTAGTCCGGTCTTGTAAATTGACAGTGAAGTAAAGCCAGAGTAAAGTATTTGTTAAAGCACCGTTTATTCCTTCGATAATCAATTCCTCTTATAAAAAAAATTCCATGTGATGTATTCAGTTGTACACTCTCGTTGTCTATGAAGTTATCCTCTCGATTCTGTAAAGCGAAGCAGCAAAAATCCTATTACACTGCAAATGCAAATAGTACAACTAATAATGATGTTGAATTAAGGAGAGATTTGTATGATGACGACTAAGGTTGAAAAACAAGGTGATGCCATGATCATTACCCTTCCAGAGTCTTTAAAAGTTAAAGATGGAGAAGAATTCTTTATTGTCAAAAAAGATAACGGAATCATTACGCTGGTTCCTAAACTTGAAGATCCTTTTGACTATGCTGAAAATGGGAAATCTTATACTTTCAATGAGAACGTAGATTATTTTCCTGTTGCCCATAAATTTGATTAACTTCATTCATATCTTTAAAATCTACTTTTACCAAATCCATAATCTTAACATTGCAGGCAGTATGCAGTTAGAAACGTACTAATTGAACAAAAACGAGATACCTTGCTGGAAGATCATCCCGGTGAGGTTTGTTTTAAAAATTTCTCAAATTTTAAAACAGACATTGCATAGAGCAATTTTTAAAAATTACCCCATACCCTATTAAAATCAGCTAGATAAAGTTGTACTTACTCCGCTGCTTACTGCATAATATAAGAAAAGTCTCGTTAGGTGAGGAGGATCACAGTGCGTTATTTAAAAGCTATGACTTTTCCAGATCAAGAAGTGGAGTTTGATTTCTTTATGAATATCAAGCGGACGGTGTATGATACATACTATCCTTTTCAAATCTTGAGCAAAAAACAGGTAGAACGGTTGGATTTTGAACCGATCACGATTTTGTATGGCGGAAATGGGTCTGGAAAAACGACTGTGCTCAATATTATTGCCGAAAAGCTCGAACTGGAAAGAGATTCACTGTTCAATAAATCTAATTTTTTCACAGATTACTTGTGGTACTGCGGAGTTGAATTGGAGCGGCCAGTTCCTTCTCATAGCCGCATCATTACGAGTGACGATGTATTTGATTATATTTTGAATGTCCGAACGCTCAATGAAGGAATCGATTTGAAACGGGAAGAATTATTTGAAGATTATTTAGATACCAAATACTCTCAATTCCAAATGCGATCCTTAGAGGACTACGAACAATTGAAAAAAGTTACGGATGCAAGAAGGAAGACGCAGTCTCGGTATGTCAGACAAGAATTGATGGACAATGTGATAGAGCAGTCGAATGGTGAGAGTGCTTTTCGCTATTTCACAGAGAAAATTGAAGAGAATGGGTTGTATTTGTTGGACGAGCCGGAGAATAGTCTTTCACCTAAACGCCAACTGGAATTGATGAAATTTATAGAAGATTCTGCCCGCTTTTTTGGATGCCAGTTTATTATTTCTACGCATTCCCCTTTTTTATTATCGTTGAAAGAAGCTAAAATTTACGATTTGGATAGCGAACCAGTCGAAGTAAAAAAATGGACACAGCTGGAAAATGTCCGCACTTTTTATGATTTTTTCAAGCAGCATGAAGATAAATTCTAGTAAGTTGCAGGAGGGTTAAGGATGGATGAAGTAGTAAAAGCAGTCATAGATGCAGTCAATAATGCAGAAAGAAGGCTCGTTATAGCCATTTCTGGACATGGAGCAGCTGGGAAAACAACTTTTTCGAATCAGCTCCTCAAAGCTTTTGGAAAAGAAAACGTTTCTTACCTCAATACAGATGCGTATATTATTTCTTCAACTTTACGCAAATACACCACCATAGAATATGCACATGAAAATATGATCCACCGGTCTAAATTGACCGCCTGTCATCCATCTGCGCATCATGTTATTTCTTTGGAACGAGATATCAAAATGCTGCGAGAAGGGATGGAATTATATACAATCGATATGCCGTATGCCAAAAGTGAATTGCTTACCCCTAAACCGATTACGATCGTCGAAGGAATGAGCGCAGCTTTTGCAAACCCTGATTTGTTTGATTTGAGTGTTTATTTTTATACGGATGATGAGACTGAACTGGTCAGAAGGTACGGTCGGGATATCACAGAAAGAGGAGCAGACAGAAATTATCTGCGCCGTTCACATGAAGAGCGGAGAATCCAATACCAGTTATTCATGCATTCTTACAGCTACAACTTTGATATTGTCGTCAAAAGTACAAAGGAAGCTGTAAAAATTGAGAAAAATAATCTTACAGAAATAGGGGCAGTAAGAAGAAAGGATGAAGCAAATGCAAGCGAGTGAATTATGGAATCAATTTGTTACTGAGCACCCAGAGCATAAAAATAAGTCTTATGAAGCTTGGAACTATGGGGTAGACCCAGATGAATTGGCGCACTTGACTAAAGATGGTACTAAAACAGCGACTACTTCTGGTCATGAATTGTATGCGTTGGAAAGCGAAGAATTGCCAAAAGAAGATGAATACAGTGTTGTTTTAGATGGCAATAATCAGGCAGTGTGCATCATAAAAACGACTAAAGTATATGTCGTACTTTTCAACGAAGTAACAGCAGGGCACGCTTTTAAAGAAGGAGAGGGAGACAGAACATTAGCTTATTGGAGAAAGGTCCATACTGATTATTTTGTCAACGAATATGAGCAGTCAAACACAACTTTTAAAGAAAATTCTTTAGTGGTTTGTGAGGAATTTGAAGTGATATACTAGGCAACTGAATCATGAGCAAGGTCTACATATTTTATACAAAAATAGCGAAAATATATGGATTCCTCCCTTGTTATACTTTCAATTAGTAAGTAATAGGAGTATAATAGATACCTAAACTAAAGAAAAAGGTAGGGAATGTATACATGGCCAAGAAATCAAAAATTGCTAAGTTCAAAAAACAACAACAACTTGTCGAACAATATGCAGAAGTCCGTCGCGAATTAAAAGCAGCAGGAGACTACGAAGCATTAGCCGCCTTGCCAAAAGATTCCAATCCTGTCCGTTTAAACAACCGCGATCTTACTGATGGTCGTCCTAGAGGTTACATGCGCAAATTTGGGATGTCCCGTATCCATTTTAGAGAATTGGCACACAAAGGAGAAATTCCAGGAGTGAAAAAAGCCAGCTGGTAAAGCAAAACTTATTGGATAATAAAATATAACATAAAAGACACTCTCCTTTTTAGAGGGTGTCTTTTACAGTATAAGACTACTTGTTAAAAAGAAGTGGACTCCAACTTAGAGTCCACTTCTTTTTTTATATACTAATTTAGTCGCTATAGCTTGTTTTTCCATTGTTCAACCAAGAGTAATTCAATCCCATGATCAATCCGCCGCCGACATAGTTGCCTAATGTTGCCAGAACGATATTGATGACCACTGCAGCTATTGTCATTCCAGGAACGTTTCCGCCGCTGGCAAAGTAAGCTAGAGAGAAAGAAGAGAAGTTGGCAATGACGTGTTCAAAACCGAGAAAAGCAAAAATGAAGATCAGAAACACGATGGAAATGACTTTTCCGGCATCGTCTTTCATGCGCATAGTCACGAAGAAAGCGATGTTGACGACCATGTTAGCAAAAATAGCTTCTACAAATATTTGTAATGGAGCTTTTGCTAATTTTCCGGCTACTGCTGTCACTAAAAAGTGATCCGCAGAAACATCGTGAAAAGCACCAGTATAAGATAAAAGCCAGCTGATAATAAAAGCACCAATAGCATTAAAAAGAATACAAGTCATTAAAATGGCTAAAGCTTTTTTCCAAGATAAAATTTTCCGATGAACAGCTGTTGTCATGTACATCATATTCGATGTGCCCAACTCGGCGTTCAAATAAATAATCATGACTAAAGACCAAGTAAACATAAAAGCATAACCGAATTTGCCCCAACCTGGAGCTAAATGTTCCAACGAGTTACCTGTTCCAACAGCAATTGCTGTTCCTAAAGTCAAATAAAAACAGGCTAACATAGCACGCATAATGTAACGCCCAATACTATTATCAAATAAGTCCGCTTTTTTTAAGATACTTTTTTCAATATTTCCCATCATTCCTGTTGAGAAACCTTCTACCATATTTTTACTATTACCAGCAATCGTTTCATTCAGCTTTTGCTGCACTTTCTTCATCCCCATTTATCAAATGATTTACTTCACAAACTATATATTACATCATTTAAAATGAAAAAGGAATTGTTTGGTTTCAGAAAATTTACTGAAAATAATAAATTGTCACAAAACTGTCTAAGATAATGATGCAGCTGGACAAAAGCTCTCCTAAAATGCTCGAGTTGTTTACAAATAAAAACTATAGTTTCTATTTTGTTTTTTAATGCACATATTCATTGCATAATGTATAAAAATGAAGGTTTATAAATGTAAAATGAATATTTTTTGAGAATAAGTGTTGACTTCCTCATGTAACTTTCGTACAATACTCACAACTTACAAAACTGAATACAGAAAAAATCAAGGATGAAGAGAGTAGATCAGAAATTTTTCTCACAGCGAGTTGGGGTAGAGTGTGAGCCCATCAGAAAAAATTGGATTGAAGCGCACTTCATCGATGAAGAGGTGAACAACTAGTAGCTTCTTCCGCAGATCATGCGTTATTAAATTGAGGTGGATATGCCTATGAGCATGTCAACTAGAGTGGTACCGCGGATTAATGAACTTTGACCCGTCTCTTGCATATATGCAAGGGACGGTTTTTTTGTGCTTATTCCTTAAAAAAATTCCCTTGCGACAAACAAAAAACTGATTTGAAAAGGGGAAATATCAAATGACAAAAGAAAAAATTGTATTAGCTTATTCAGGCGGACTAGACACTTCGATTACAATTCCATGGTTAAAAGAAAATTACGATAGTGAGATCATTGCTGTTTGTGTAGATGTTGGACAAGTAGAAGATTGGAAAGAAGTAGAGAAAAAAGCGTTGCTTTCAGGAGCAAGCAAGTTTTATTGTCCTCATGCAGCAGATGAATTTGCCAAAGAGTATATTTTTCCAGCCATTTCAGCTCATGCGAAATACCAAGGGACTTATTTGTTGGGAACAGCTTTAGCTCGTCCATTGATTGCGAAAAAATTGGTCGAGATCGCGCACTTAGAAAATGCGGTAGCCATTTGTCATGGATGTACGGGAAAAGGCAATGACCAAGTACGGTTCGAAATGGGGATCGCGGCTTTTGACGCAGAAATCAAAGTTATCGCTCCATGGCGCCAGTGGGACATCAAATCGCGGGAAGATGCTATTGATTATGCGATTCAAAAAGGTATTCCCATCACTTCTACAAAAGAAAAAATCTATTCTGAAGATGAAAACTTGATGCATATCAGCCATGAAGGCGGCGATATCGAGAGTCCAGCCAACTTCGTCAACTACGAATCGATTCTTAAAATCACGAATGCATTGGAAAACACTCCTGATGAAGCTGAATTTGTGTCGATCACATTTGAAAAAGGGCTGGCTGTTGCTGTGGATGGTCTGAAGATGGAGCCTTCTGAATTGTTGAGTACGCTGAATCATTTGAGCGGAAAACACGGAATCGGAGTGTTGGACTGGATCGAAGACCGGGCAATCGGGATGAAATCGCGTGGAATCTATGAGACACCGGGCGGGGCTTTACTGATGGAAGCTCACGCGCGTCTAGAAAGTCTGACTTTGACGAAAGAAACAATCAAATTAAAACAGATGATCAGTACAGAATATGCAGAATTGGTTTACAACGGACAATGGTATTCACAAGCCAATCTTGCTATCAAAGCTTTTATGGATAAAACGCAAGAATCTGTCAATGGAGAAGTCCAACTGAAACTCTATAAGGGAAACATACTTCCTTACAGCGTCACCAGCCCGAATCAATTGTTTGATGAAGATGTTTCTGGATTTGGAGAAGATGACTTGTTCAGTCACCATGACGCACGAGGTTATATCAATGTCATGACGCTGCCGACGAAAATCCAACAAAGAAAAGGGATGATTTAAATGGGAACATTATGGGGAGGCCGCTTTCAAGAAGAGGCTTCAGAATTGATGCAGTCGTTTAACGAATCGTTTTCGTTGGATAAGCGTCTATGGGATGAAGACATCACCGCCAGCATCGCACATGTAACGATGTTAGGAGATTGTGGAATCATCTCGAAAGAAGAAAGCGAACTGCTGCAGCAAGAATTGACTAAATTACGTGAAGCTATTGGACAAGACCAAAGTTTATTGACAGGAAACTACGAAGATATCCATAGTTTTGTAGAAGCAAAAATGATTGAAGCTTGTGGAGATGCCGGGAAGAAAATGCATACTGCCAGAAGCCGGAATGATCAAGTGGCTGTGGACATGAAGTTGTATGTAAAGAAAAGTCTGCAAGAATTGAGCGAATTGGCGCAACAAATGATCAAGGTGTTTGGCGTAAAAGGGGAAGAAATGGCAGATGTATTGATGCCGGCTTACACTCATTTGCAGCGAGCACAGATTGTCCCGTTCTCTTACGTGTTGGATGCTTACGCAGCGATGTTCGAGCGCGATGTGAAAAAAATCGGCCAAGCGATTGAGTTGATGGATGAAAGTCCTTTAGGCGCAGGAGCTTTAGCGGGGACGACTTATGAGATCAATCGTCAGCAAACAGCATCTCTATTAGGATTTGCTGGAGTGCAACACAATACATTAGATAGTGTCAGTAATCGTGACTTTATCATTGATGCATTGCATTGCTGTTCCAGTTTGATGATGCATATGAGCCGATTTGCAGAAGATTTCATTATCTATTCAAGCCAAGAGTTTAATTTTGTAGAGTTATCCGACCACTTTTCTACAGGAAGCAGCATGATGCCGCAGAAGAAGAATCCAGATGCATTGGAATTGATTCGCGGTAAGGCTGCTAAGGTGATCAGCTTGTTAAATGCAATGTACGGAACGATGAAAGGTCTGCCGTTGAGTTACAACAAAGACATGCAAGAAGATAAAGCCATTTACTTTGAAGCGCTCGATACTACGACAGCTTGCGTCAAAATATTGACTGCAGTGACGGAAGAATTGAAGGTCAACGAAGACCGGTTGAAAGAAACGATTCACGAAGGATTTTTGAATGCGACAGAATTAGCAGATTACCTTGTCCGCAAAGGCTTGCCGTTTAGAGAAGCACATGAGATCGTTGGAAAAATCGTCGTGTATGCGTTAGAGAAAAAGACTCAACTCCACGAATTAGAGCTGGAAGAGATGAAGCAGTTTTCAGCGGCTATTCAAGAAGACGTTTATACAGCCCTGCATCCAGATACGATCCTGCAACAAGGAATCAAAAAAAATATGCTTCATTCCCATGTAAAATTTGTATAAACAGATCACACTTTTAAAGTCAAATAAGGTATGATTCTTGTAGAAGAACTTATTTTTCTTTGAAGGAGAGGAATGCAAGAGATGACCGATCAACTAGTTATTCGCCCGGTTGAACGAAGCGATTTGTTTCGATTGTGGGAATTGAGTTTTAAAGAAGAATCGCCGGAGTGGAAGAAGTGGGATGCCCCCTATTTCCCTCATCGAGCTATGGATTATGAAACCTTTTTGCCCAAAGGAGAAAAATGGATCCACCAAGACGATTTTTGGGTCGTTGAAATGGACGGTGAAGTCATTGGAATCGTCTCTTACTACTGGGAAGATAAAACGTCACTGTGGTTGGAAATGGGGATTGTCTTGTATTCAGGAAATCGTTGGTGCAAAGGAATAGGGACAGATGTCCTAAGAGCTTGGATGAACCACCTGTTCACAACGATGCCTTTGGTCCGCGTCGGATTTACCACATGGTCCGGAAATAAACGCATGATCCGAGTAGGAGAAAAATTAGGAATGCAAATGGAAGCCCGCATCCGAAAAGTCCGCTACTATAACGGAGAATACTACGATTCCATCCGAATGGGTATTTTACGTGAAGAGTGGGAAGAATTCACGAATAAAGCGTAAAGACTGCTCCTTGAGCAGTCTTTTTTATGTAGGTTTTAATAGAGTAATAGGCTTTTATGGTTTTTCGTCCATGAGCGGTGTAAATTTGATGTTCATGGCCGAATCAGAGAGGGGGATCGGCCATGGTGCGATAGATTTCCACGCTCATGGCTTTTTGTATTTTAAATTTGGTCATGAGGTGGACGAACGCCGGGCCCATGACCGTAAAAGAGTAAGAAGGAAATAATTACTGCTTAAATGTATCTTTTGGTATGTAGATTTTTATAAAGTAATCATATTTTCAGAATTTTCGGTCATGAAGCAATCAATTTCCTCGCTCATGGCTGCCTAAACTTTAAATTTGGCCATGACGATGATAATTAGTGTACCCATGGCTGATATGAGGAAAGACAAAGCCGATTTTACAAAGCCAGCAACAGGACTATGACAAAAAAGAACAAAAACAAAGATAAATATTTGCCTAATGTAGCCCCTAAATCATATTTGAACTTATAACCTAGGATCATAGATGGTATGTAGAAAACAACGGAATAAATGAATGTATAATGGATGCCCATATTACCGTTCGACCATGAATCCAGACCTATAAAGTTTAATATAGTATCTCCAAAAGCCGCTCGATTGCCAAATGAAAAAGAGAACAATACACCAGCTAAAAACAGCGCTAAAGAAAGCGAGCCAATCCCAATTTGTTTATGTCTTTTGACCAAATGACTTCCTCCTTAATGAAGAGTTGTTTATAAAAAAACGTGTTATTTATTTATAGTTTAACACACTTATTCTGCTGAATTGACAATGTGGAAAAATAAATTCGGCCATGAGCGGTGTAAATTCGAGGTCCATGGCCTCATCAGAAAGGGTGCTCGGCCATGAAGCGATAGCTTCCCTCGGTCATGGCTTTTTATATTTTAAATCCGTCCATGAGGTGGACGAACTCTCGGCTCATGGACGAAAATTGCCTCCAAGAAACCAAACTCACCGCAATCAAGTTTCATTTGTAAAGACGTTTACTCAACTTTCACAGGGACTTTGCAGGAAATATACATTCATTGTATAAAATGAATGCATAAGCTCAACTGATGGGGGCTTAATGGAATCTTAGTTTGGGAGGAAAGATAATGACGACAAATAGAAAGTACAAAAAAATTTCTACGCCAAAAATCGCTGCAATGGTGTTGCTTGCACCTATGGTCTTATTTGGGTGCGATGCAAATACAGCTTCGCAAACCGACGAAGCGACTGCAACTGCCCAAGAGTCAACCGCATCAAATACGGAGTTGCTGGATACAAAACCAGAAGTAGCAGAGGTGGAAGTAAATAATGTACCCAATAGGATCATTACCACAATCAATGGAGATACCCAAACGCAAATGGGGTTCAATTGGTACACAACCAACCAATTCGATGACGCGAAAGTATGGGTCAGTACTGCTGAAGATCTGAGTAATGCACTAGTTTTTGAAGCAGAGAGTAAAGAAGCGACGAACCGCTATGCTGAACGAACAGAAGACGGATTTTATATTTATGCAGATGTGGAAAAAGATGAAGAAGGAAATCCCGTTGAAGATGAAAATGGGCAACCGATTGTGAACGGCTATTATACGGATGAGAATCAAAGCGGACCTGAATGGACAAGCGGAGATGCAGTGGGGTCGCTTGATTTGGTCGATGTGACGGAATATTCCTATAAAGCTTTAGCAACGGAATTGGAACCCAATACGACTTATTACTATCAAGTAGGAAGCGAAACTGGCGAAAAGAGTGAGATTGGAACTTTCAACACAGCTGGAGAAGCTGGGGATGAGTTTACGTTTATTCAATACACAGATACTCAAAACGCCTATTGGAACGAGAATGTGCAGAATGAAGCTGCATATGGTGCAGATACATTGGAACAAGCTTTAGAAGTGTCAGAAGCGGATTTTGTCCTGCATACAGGTGATGTGGTCGAGACAGCTGAAGTGGAAGATGAATGGTTGGATATCTTTTCTCAATCACAAGAATCTTGGATGCAGCAGCCGTTAGCTGTAGCACCTGGAAACCATGACGAGTATGCATTAGAATATGGTGATCCTCAATTGACAGAGAAATTTAATGAGCATATCAATGTCCCTGTGGCCAATGACAAAGTAAACGGCGGTTCGTATTACTCATTTGACTACAACGGGGTTCACTTCGTGGTTGCAAATACCAATGACAATAAAGAATCCGAGGACAATCCAGAAGGAAAAGCTATTGGAGAAGAACAGTTGGCTTGGATTGAAGAAGACATCAAAAAAGCTCGTGAAGACGGTGCGCAATGGGTCATCTTGACATATCATAAGCCGCTATACTCTAAATCTTACCATTCTTTACAAGATGAAGACGTTCAAAAAGTCAGAGAAGAATTTATGCAAATGATTGATGAATTAGATGTCGACTTGGCTTTGCAAGGGCATGACCATGTGGTGTCTAGAACGAAATCATTGAATTTTGTGGCTACGGAAGAAAATTTCTCTAATGCAACGATCGATCAAGCAGAAGTAGTGTTGGATGAAAATAACGTAGAGTACTACAAAAATCCTTCAGGGACAGTATTTGTTTTGCCAAATACTGGTGGGACAAAGGCTTATGACGATATTTACAATAAACCTCTAGAGCACATTCATAAAGTCAGACCTGATTTAAAATGGATGACACAAGAAAATGTCGATTACTATAACAATTTATTTGCTTATGGAAATCAACCTCAAAAAGAAGGGGTATTTGCTAATTCGCACTCCAACAACCGAGATTCTACTATTCAAAACTTTGCGGTTTATAATGTAGAAGGAAATGAATTGAAAGTTGAAATCTACCAAGTATTTGGCGACTTGGAGGAAGATGAAGAACGTGCGATTGAAAAAGTGCATGAGTTTGGAATTGTGAAAGAATAAAAGTAAAAAGGTCTTATAAAAACAAGATAGTGTCGCTCTATCTTGTTTTTTTTGCTCAAAAGTGAGGTTTAATAAATAGTTCTTACCTGTTGTCTTTGAAAATAAATGGTATACTTAGCCTAGACAATTCAAGGAGAAGAGTGAGGATATGGCGGCTAAAAAGTACTTAACCACGTTAAATACACGATCATTTTTATATGAGGAGACCAAACAAGTAGCTTCCCTATTGCATCAAGGGAAAAGATATGATGAAATAGCTGAACTTATTTGGGAGAAGAACCTTTTTCAACTGACCAGTGAAGATAGAGCGAACCGATTTTACAGCGAAATCCAAAAAAGATTGGAAGAATTGGACATTTACTTATTCAATCAATTTTTAGCAACGGATATACCGACCAGCAAGGCGATATTGTTCTATGCTTTATTAAAAAAGGATCAGCTATTTTACGAATGGATGCGTGAAGTGGTGTGGGTCAAATTTTTAGTGCTGGATTGGCAAATCAGCAGAGAAGAGACTGAAGCCTTTTTCGAATTGAAAGCGATGCAAAATAAAACCGTAGCTAGTTGGAC
Organism: Desemzia sp. AGC72; assembly: GCF_057334175.1. Classification (NCBI taxonomy): domain Bacteria; kingdom Bacillati; phylum Bacillota; class Bacilli; order Lactobacillales; family Carnobacteriaceae; genus Desemzia; species Desemzia sp. AGC72. The sequence continues at coordinate 33,318 of NZ_JBHFIG010000018.1, read as the reverse complement.
TTCAGAAACTAAAAGTTTGTTGATCGACTCTTACCACCGTGTACTGCATGAAGTCGACATGGCAAATGTAGTGGAGGATGTTCTTCAATTGCAGCGATTGGCGATCAACGAAGACATCCGTACTTATTTGATCGAGAGAAAAGAAATCGAAATAGTAGAAGTGATGCTGGGAGAATTGATAGGATAGGACTCGAACAGTAAGGAGGGGAAACATGGCAATATCTGAAGAAAATAGAACTGCAGTAGATGACTACATTCAGACATTCCCTGAGGATGTGCAGAAAATTCTGTACCGTATCCGTTCGATCATAAAAGAGGAAGCTCCAGAAGCGCAAGAAAAAATGAGTTACCGTATGGCCACGTACATTTTGAATGGATTTATTTTAGTCCATTTTGCAGGCTTTAAACACCATGTTGGCTTTTATCCGACACCTACGACGATTACACATTTTAAAGACAAAATCCAAGGGTACAAATATAGCAGAAATACGATTCAGTTTTCTTTCCAACAGCCGATTCCTTATGATTTAATTCGTGAGATCGTCAGATATCGAGTCGAACAAAATGCGAAAAATACAGAAGGAGAGGAAATTTAGTGAAAATTTCTTTTTCGATAAACAAAAACGGACTGTCATATAACAGTCCGTTTTTGTTTATCCATTTACGACATTATTGTCCAGGTTTCCACAACACAACTTCCCCAGCTTCAATGGATTCCGGAACAGCGATAATTCGCTGATTGGAACTGCCGCGAAAAGCCAGCGTCAAATCTTTTAAACCCAATTCAAAGCGGCCATCTACGACCACATCTAAATACTTCAGCAATTCTTTTTTGTCTGCTGTACCTTCCATCAATTCGTCCCATGTATAACCGGTCCAACTCCATATATCTTTTTGATCTTGAAATTCTTCTCGAACTCTGCGGCACAAAGATAAAGTGACATCGGTATTTAAAAAGGGTTCTCCGCCCAACAAGGTCAAACCTTGGCAGTATTCAGCGCGCAAGTCCTCAATGATTTGATTTTCCAGTTCTCTTGTATACGGTCTGCCGTAAGTAAACGACTGGGCTACTTTGTTATAGCACCCTTTGCAAGCAAATAAACACCCGCTGACGTATAAGCTGCAACGTACTCCTTCACCATCTACAAAATTATACGGTTTATAGTCGGCAATGTAGTTCCGGCTGTAAGCAGCAGACGTCCATTCAATCGGGTTATGCATTTTCGTCACGACCTTTCAAGTGTTTGACTCGTGATCGGATTTCTTTATGACGTCCTGCTACCATAGGACGTTGTTGTGGATTCCCAAGGTAACCGCATGTCCGTTTGACGACATCACATTCAGCCGGATCATGATTACCGCAAACAGGGCATTTAAAGCCAACTTCTGTGGGTTCAAATTCGCCTTTGAAATCACATTTGTAGCAATGATCAATCGGAGTGTTGGTACCAAGATAGCCCACTCGATCATACGCATAATCCCAGACTGCTTCCAAAGCTTTGGGATTGGTGTCCAGTTTCGGGTATTCACAGTAGTGGATAAAGCCTCCAGAACAAAACTGCGGATAGTCTTTTTCAAAATCCAGCTTTTCAAAAGGAGTAGGATTTTTCCGGACATCATAATGGAAACTATTCGTATAATAACCTTTATCAGTAATATCAGGAATCTCTCCAAATTTTTCTGTATCCAGACGACAAAAACGATCTGTCAGACTTTCACTCGGAGTAGAATACACACTAAAGTGATAGCCGTATTCGTCTCCCCATTGATCAGCGGCATTTTTTAATTGTTTAACAATATCTAGTGTAAATTCTTTTGCATCTGGATTCGTTTCCCAAGCATTCCCATAAAAAGAAGCTGCGACTTCATATAATCCGATATAGCCGAGTGAAACAGTTGCTCGTTTATGAGCAAACAAAGACGCTACAGATTCACCGGGAGCTAACCGTTCTCCAAAAGCTCCATGTTGGTAAAGGATCGGCGCATTTTCGGGAAGAGCATCTTCTACACGTTTAGCTTTAAAAACGAGTGCCTCTTTTGCTACAGCCAATCGGGAACGGAAAATGGCCCAAAAAAGAGTGAAGTCTCCATTTGCTTCTAAAGCGATTCGAGGCAAGTTCAACGTCACTACGCCCAAATTCATACGTCCAGCTGTAATATCTTGTCCTTGCTCATTCTTCCATCCTTGCAAGAAAGAGCGGCAACCCATCGGAGCCTTGAAGCTTCCAGTCAGTTCAACGATTTTATCGTAACTCAAAACATCTGGATACATTCGTTTAGTAGAGCATTCTAAGGCTAACTGTTTGATATCGTAGTTAGGGTCGCTTGGGCTTAAGTTCAATCCGCGTTTTAACGTAAAGATCAGTTTTGGGAAAATGGCTGTCCGTTTTTCTTTTCCTAAGCCTTGGATTCGAATCTGAAGAATTGCTTTTTGGATTTCCCTTTCGAACCAATTCGTTCCTAAACCAAAACCAATACTGGTAAAAGGTGTTTGGCCTTGAGAAGTATAAAGCGTGTTGATTTCATATTCCAAACTTTGCATAGCGTCATAAATGTCTTTTTGAGTTCGTTCTGTTACATAAGCTTGTTTTTTTTCAGGGTCTGAGATCCATTTGTCAGCTTCTGATTGATGCTTTTGATGATTGAGTTGTGCGTAAGGAGCCAACACTTCATCAATCCGGTCAAAGCTGCAGCCGCCATATTGACTGGAAGCCACATTTGCAATGATCTGAGCCGTTTGAGCAGCTGCAGTCTGGATAGAACGAGGACTTTCTACTTCAGCATTCCCAATTTTGAACCCTTCAGCAAACATATTCTCAAAGTCGATCAAGCAGCAGTTGCTTAAAGGAGAATATGGCGTGTAGTCCAAATCATGATAGTGGATCTCCCCTTTTTCGTGAGCATTGGCAACCGATTTAGGCAATAAACGAATGCCGATTGTTTTCGCCACTATTCCGGCAGTCAAATCCCGCTGAGTGTTGAAAACATTGCTATCTTTATTGGCATTCTCATTGACTACTGTCTTATCTTTCGCAATCAATTTAGTGATCATATAATCGATATCCCGATTTTGCTGGCGAGCACGTTGTTTACTCGTTTGAAATTCTTGGTAATATGCTAGGATCGTTTGATAGTTTTTTAAAGTTAGAACTTTTTTCACAATATTATCTAAATAAAGTGCTGAAATGACTTCCTCTTCCTCTATATGAAGAGAGTTTTCTATTTCATCAAGCAAATCATGAGCATTAAAATCTGATAGTTCTGTTATATCTGCAGAATGAGCTGCTTTTAAGAGAGAATGCGCCAACTTAGAAGGTTGATAGGGTTCTAGATGGCCATCGTTCTTTTGAACGGTCAAAGGTTTATACGTGAGAGTGTTTTTTTGAAGTGATGACATATGACTTCCTGCTTTCTATATGATCTATCATTTATTTTACCGCTAAAAAAATAAATAACAACTAAAAAAACACCATATGTACAACTTTTTTAATTACTTAAGTACTACATGTTGTGTTTTAGTAAGTAGCTGCCGGTTATCACTTTCCGCTCTATAGGAATGAGTTGATTTCTAAATAATCGTATGTTAGGGTGAAGAAAATTATACAGAATAGTCGATATAAGATAGAGGTCGCGGTTGTAAAGAGTAGCTTGTCGAAAGGTGCAATCGCCGAAATGCTGGAAAGCATTGGGATCGTATTAAATAAGTATGGTACTGTCAACTTTGAGATGCCCAGCTCAAATGCGAAGAACTGCTTATATTGAGGGTAGAAGGAGAAAATCATGGCTGCCTTTTGCTCATGATTTTCTTGTTTATTTCCATGAACAACTATTCAATAAGGGACTTGGAAAGGGGAAACACGATGGCAATCAAAATTGGTATTGTAGGATATGGTAATTTAGGAAAAGGGGTTGAGGCTGAGTTGACCTTGAACCCGGATATGGAACTGACAGGTGTCTTCACACGAAGAGATCCTGCACAAGTGCCAAGCAATGCAGCAGTTTATCATTTGGATGAAATCGCGGATTTTAAAGATAAGATCGATGTGTTGATTTTATGCGGAGGATCAAAGTCGGATATTCCTTTTCAAGCTCCTGTTCTGCAACAGAATTTTCACACGGTAAACAGCTACGACAATCATACTGAAATACCGGCTCACTTCGACATTATCAATGAAACAGCACTAAAAAGTCAGACAGTAGGAGTGATTGCAACTGGTTGGGATCCTGGTTTGTTTTCACTGAATCGATTGGTAGCGGAATCTGTATTGCCTAAAGGAGAAACGTATACGTTCTGGGGCAAAGGAGTCAGCCAAGGTCACAGCGACGCTATCAGACGAGTAGCTGGTGTTAAATTAGGCGTTCAATATACTCTTCCCAATGATGATTTGATCACTGAAATCAAAAAGGGGAAGGAAGTTTCTTACACAAAAACCTCTTCTCATAAACGAGTATGCTATGTTGTACCTGAAGAGGGTGCAGATAAAGAAGCCATCACAAAAGATATTCAAACGATGAAAGATTACTTTGCAGAATATGAATCAGAAGTTCATTTTATTGATGAAGCAGAGTTCTATCAGCAGCATACAGGTATGCGGCATGGCGGACGTGTGATTCGTCGAGGGTATACGGATGAGGAGAATATGGCAGTTTATGAATTCAGTTTAGATCTGGACAGCAATCCTCAATTCACGGCAGCAGCTGCTATTGCTTATGCTCGAGCAGCAAATCGTTTAGCACAAGAAAAACAATTTGGCGCAAAAACGGTTTTTGATATCGCACCAGCGTACCTCTCTCCAAAATCAGGAGCAGAGTTGCGAAAAGAATTGCTCTAAGGAGGGCTTAGATGACGCTGCTGTATGAAATATTCGACTGATTTTTAAGAAAAATAAAATCAGAGGAGAAAACAACATGACAATTATCTTTAAAGAGAACCAACATCTGCCTGAAAAAGCCGTTCATGCTTTATACGATTCAGTGGGGTGGTCCGCGTATACGAAAGACATGGAAAAACTGTTAAGAGGAATCCAAAATTCTTTTACAATCACCGCGTACAAAGAACAGGAATTGATTGGATTAGCCAGATACATCACTGATGGAGAAACGATTTTATTTGTGCAAGATCTACTAGTGAGGCCAAATTTTCAACGGCAAGGAATTGGTGGAGAGCTGCTAGATCGAGTACTTAATAAACATCCTGGTATCAATCAAAACCTGCTTTTAACAGATCGAACAGAAACTACTATTTCTTTCTACAAACGCCAGGGATTTAAAATTGCAGAGGATCTGGAAGCAGCCGCTTTTGTAAAAGACCGAAGATATAAAGATCTATAAAAAACAGTAACATCAAAAGCAGAATCCTAAGAATAAGAGTTTCTGCTTTTTGACGTTGTTGATAAAAATTAAATTTAAAGCTAACATACTACTCTTTATCATTCGGCATATTCTTCTTTTCTTCTTATTTATTTCTTTAGTATTTAGAAAAGTTCTTATACAATAGAAATAAGAACATTCAGGAGGAGAAACGCATGAAGAAAAATGAACAGTTTCCTAAAGAAGCTATGCGTGTTTTGAAGGAAACAAGCCGAACTTTTTATATTCCGATTACCTTTTTGAAAAGCGATTTGAAATATTCTGTGGCCTCTGCGTATTTAGTGATGCGTGCGATAGATGAAATCGAAGATCATGAACTGATTTCAAACGATATGAAATACGATTTGTTGATGCAAGTGAGTGAACTCATTAAGCGACCATTTACTGAAGAAGCGTATCTCCGTATTATTGAACCGGTAAGAGAACAATTGCCTGAAGTTTCTCTGCGCTTGTACGATTGGGTGCAAGCCTGTCCCGAAGGATCTCGACCAATGATGATGGAGATAAGCAGCGAAATGGCATTTGGTATGGCCAAATGGGCGAAGAAAAATTGGCAAGTAAAGACTAAAGAAGATCTGGATGACTATACGTATTATGTGGCTGGTATCGTAGGAGTTTACTTGTCTAAGTTGTGGTATTGGTCATACGGTCAAGAAACAGACTTTGAATTGGCGATCGGGTTCGGACGAGGACTTCAAGCAGTCAATATTTTGCGCAATCAAAAAGAAGACAGTGAAGAACGGGGCGTCAGTTTTGTTCCAGACGGCTGGTCTAGAGATCAATTATTTGCATATGCAGAAGATAATTTAGAAAAAGCAGATGCTTATGTTGCTACACTGAATGAAAAAAGCACGATCATGTTTTGCCGTCTGCCTTTGGAATTTGCACACAAGAGTTTGAATGCAATGAAAAAAGGGCGAGAAAAAATGTCTCGGGAAGAAGTGGAACAAACGGTAAAAGAAGTGAAAATGGAAGTTGATTCTAAATAAAATAAATATCTTATACAACTCTTCAGGTTTTTAAACCTGGAGAGTTTTTTATTGAAGCTGCATCAAATTAAAGTACTTTCAGTTCAGCTTATAGGTTCTATAATTTTCCATAAGTAGACGGTTTCAATAAAAGTGAGGTAAAGTATGCCTGTAAGCGGTTTACAAAAAGTGTAAAAGTGTAATGTGAAAAAACCAATACTATTAAAGCCAACTTAAAGGAGAATGACCTTATGGAAGCAACATTGAATACAGAATCAGTAGACTTGAAAAGCTTTTATCCAACAGACTTATACGAATATTCAAGTGATTTAACTGAAGGTGAAATTGCAGTATTAAAAGAACTTAGAGAGTCTTTAGAAAAAAATGCTCGTCCGACATTGATCGAATACACTGAAAAAGCAGAATTCCCATTCCATGCCTGGAATGAATTGACAAAAGTTCGTTTCATGGATGATCCAAGACTTTTTGAAGGTCGCGACAATGATTTGAAACCAAGCGAATTGTACAACGTATTCCGTTATTTCGAATTGGCAAAAATGGACCCTTCATTTGCGACTCTTTATACAGTACACGGTGGATTATTCTACGCAACGTTATTGTATGGTGGTACTGAAGAGCAGATCCAACGTTGGGCTCCAAAAGTAAAATCATTTGAGAACTTGACTTGTTTTGGTTTGACTGAGCCATTGCACGGTTCAGATATTGCGGGCGGATTGTCTACAAGCGCACGTAAAGAAGGCGATACTTGGATCTTGAACGGAGAAAAACGTTGGATCGGCGGAGCTAAAAATGCTGATGAGATCGCGATTTTTGCTCGTGATGAAGCAGATGGAAAAGTAAAAGCTTTTGTTGTCCCTGGTAATGCTGAAGGATTGACAGTAGAAAACATCAAAAACAAAATTTCATTGCGTATGGTTCCTAATGGCCACATCACATTGAAAGATGTAAAAGTAACTGAGGACCGTCGTTTGCAAAACGTTAACTCTTTTAAAGATGTAGCAGGTATCTTGCGTACAACTCGTGCAGATATTTCTCACTTGGCTACTGGATTAGCAGCAGGTGCTTTTGAAGCAGCATTGCGTTATGTAAAAGAACGTGAGCAATTTGGTAAAAACTTAGGTTCATTCCAATTGGTTCAAGAAAAATTATCAATCATGCAAGCAAACGTAACAGCATGTCTAGCTTACTCTGTTCGTTTGGCACAAATGCAAGAAAAAGGAAACTATGTTGAAGTGAACTCTTCTATGGCAAAAATGCACAATGCATTACGTATGCGTGAAACAGTGGCATTAGCTCGTGAAGTTGTCGGCGGAAACGGAATTACCTTAGACACAGATGTAGCACGTTTCTTCGTAGACGCTGAAGCAATCTATTCTTATGAAGGTACACATGAAATCAACGCGTTAATTGTAGGAAGACATTTGACTGGACAAAGTGCGTTTGTATAGCCAGTAAAACTTACTCATTAAGCGTATTGAGCTAATAGAATTTCGCGATAAATCTATTCCCCTTTGGATCATTTTGAACGTACTCAATAAATATCAAAGACTCTTATCCTCAAGAAATAATGGCAGAACACTTCAAGCTGCCGGGATAAGAGTCTTTTTGTCTAAAAATAACAGAAAAGAAGGAGAAATAATGGTAAAAATCATTACAGCAAAAGAAGCAGCCGATAAAATAAACGATCACGATACTCTCGCAGTTACTTCTGTCAATTTAGGAAGCTTTCCAGAAGAATTAGTTGCTGCAATCAAAGAACGCTTTCTATCATCGCAAAAACCTGAACAATTAACGTTATTGGCCTCTACAGGTATGGGAGATTCTACACCTGGAAGAGGCATGGATCATTTCGCTCAAGAAGGATTGGTCAAAAGAGTGATCACAGCATTTTGTGCGCAGTCTCCGATGATATCGGAATGGATGGCTAAAGGAAAAGTAGAAGGGTATTTATTGCCTCAAGGGGAGATCCTTCAACTTTACCGTGCAGCAGCCAATCATTATCCTGGAGTTTTTTCCAAGATAGGATTGCACACTTTTGTAGATCCGCGTTTACAAGGCGGAAAAGTCAATGCAAATACTACGGAGGACCTTGTCGGATTGATTGAGATCGAAGGAGAAGAATACTTGCACTACAAACCGATTCCAGTTTCAGTCGGATTGATTCGAGGAACATACGCCGATACGAATGGAAATATTGTTGTAACTCAAGAATCGAATATTATGGAGTTGTTTTCAGTCAGTGCGGCAGCACATAATAGCGGCGGGATCGTTATGGCTCAAGTCAAAAAGGTAGTTGAAGCGGGTTCATTGGATCCCAAAAGTATCATTGTTCCAGGTGCATTAGTGGATTACATCATTGTAAATGAGAATTCTGAGTATCATAAACAAACGTCCAGTACTCAGTATGATCCAAGTATTTCTGGGGAGTTCAAAACAGTTCAAGATCATCAAAATAACATGCCGCTTACCGTTAGAAAAATTATTGCACGCCGAGCAGCGCAATTGTTAGATCCTGGATCAACAGTCAACTTAGGAGTTGGAATGGCAGATGGAGTGGCACATATTGTTTATGAAGAAGGATGCAGTGATGAAATTACACTAACCATAGACACAGGAATATTTGGCGGGAAATCAGCGTTAGGTTCCGACTTTGGAACAGCTTATAATCCTGAAGCGATCATTTCTCATGAAAATATGTTTGATTACTATAACGGCGGCGGATTGGATACGGCTTTTTTAGGACTGGCACAAGTAGATAAACAAGGCAACGTAAATGTTTCTAAATTTGGTCCGAAAGTTACTGGACCGGGCGGATTCATCAACATCACTCAAACCACTCCAAAACTGGTCTTTATGGGAACCATGGTTGTAGGAGCAGAGTATGCGATTGAAGACAACCGTTTAAAAATACTCAAAGAAGGCCGCTCGAACAAATTTGTGGATCAAGTAGAACAAATCACTTTTTCTGGAAAATACGGCAGTACATCAGGACAAGAAATTTATTTTGTTACAGAACGAGGTGTTTTTGATATTGATGCTGGGAAGCTGAGACTGATTGAAATCGCTCCTGGATTAGAAGTTGAGAAAGACATCCAACGGCACATTGCTTTTGATTTAGTGGTTTCTCCACAATTAAAAGAAATGGATAGTGCATTGTTTCAAGACAAATGGGGCAAATTGAAAGAAATCCTGGAAGCAAAGAGAACACTTAAGCTGCGATAAAGTATAGGAGTAAGTAATCTTTATTAAAGAGTGCTTACTTTTATATTGTTTTTATGAATGCGGTTTAATTTTTAACCTATAAGATGGTATAATAGCTTCAAACCAGTTTGCTGGTTAACTGAAACAAGGAGAGTCACCAATGGATATTACACAAATGAACTATTTTATTACAATAGTTGAATGCGGTTGCAATTTATCTCTGGCAGCCAAGAGGATTCATATTTCTCAATCTGCCCTAAGCCAGTTTATTACAAACTTTGAACGTGATGAAGAAATCGAATTATTTGTCCGCAGTAATGGGCGGTTAGAAGAACTGACAGCTAGTGGTAAAAAAGTCTATGCTTATGCTTTGAAAATCGTTAAAATGCATGAAGAAATGCAGGAAACGGTCAGAAAAGAATCGGCTAAGCAAAAAGGGACGATACGTATTGGTTTGCCCTCACTAGTCTTGACTGTTTTGTTCTCTAATTTCTTTTCGCGCTTTATCGTAGAAAATCCAGATGTCAAAATTGAGATCATTGAAGAAGGATCGCACGAATTGAGACGCATGCTGTTGAAAAAAGATTTAGACTATGTCGTGTTGGTAGCGCCTACTGATTTAGATCCCAAATCATTTGAAGAGCATATCATTCAGATCGATGAGTACACAGCCTTTATGGATCCAAACCATCCTTTGGCTAAAGAAGAGACAATCCAATGGAAGTGCTTGGACCCCTATCAAGTAGGAACATTTAGAGCTTCTTTTGTGACGAATCAATTGGTCAAACAAAAGTTGGAGGAAAAGAAATCGAGTGCTCAAGTCACAATAACTTCTGCTTCTTGGGATTTTTTAGTAGAAACAACGAGCCATTCAGATGTCGTTGCTGTTTTGCCTTCACCAATTAAACGGTACTTGAATAACGATAATGTAGTAATGAAACATTTTGAAGATCCCATTCCATTCAACGTCTTACTTTGTCGACCGATCAAAAATACGTATTCACCAGTAGAAACCTATGTCCACGAATCTATGTTGAGTTATTTTTATCAGCCTATCGATTAAAATCATTGTTTTCACGTAAACTTTGTGTGGATACAAACAAGCTGTAAACCTTTACTATTGAACACCTTCTGTAAAGAAGGTGTTTTTTTGTTGTGTAATTTGTGAAAAAAGCGCTTTAACTATTAACTCAACTTATAGATTGTCTCATAATTGCTTTGTGGACGGTTGATAGGAATGTTGTTAACCTTGCATTGTAAACGTTTTACATTAATTCAAACTTACACTTGCATTTAAAAACATACACTTTACATTTTTAGTCTAACTACCGCTTATAACAAATTAATTGGAGGAATACAACATGCATGAAGCAGTCATTGTAGAAGCACTACGTACACCGATCGGATCTTTTGGAGGCGCTCTTAAAGATGTTACCGCTGTTGAGCTTGGAACGATCGTGGTTAAGAAAGCGATGGAAAATATCAATCTAGACCCTAACTTAGTAGATGAGCTGATTTTTGGAAACGTTCTAAGTGCAGGACTTGGACAAAACGTTGCTCGTCAAGTTGCTGTAAAAGCTGGAATCCCGAAAAGTTCACCATCATACGCGATCAACAAAGTATGTGGATCAGGTCTGAAAACAGTTGCACTTGCTGCTCAATCGATTATGCTAGGCGACAATGATGTAGTTATCGCTGGTGGAACAGAAAGTATGAGCCAATCACCATACGTTTTGAAAGACGCTCGTTGGGGCAAACGCATGGGGGACAGTAAAATCGTTGATACAATGCTTAAAGACGGATTGATGGATGCTTTCAGCGATATCCACATGGGAGTCACTGCTGAAAATATCGTTGAAGAATATGGATTTACAAGAGAGCAGCAAGATGAACTAGCTGTTCGCAGTCAAAACAATGCAGAAAAAGCGATTCAATCAGGACGCTTTAAAGATGAGATCGTACCAGTAGAAGTTCCACAACGCAAAGGAGATCCTAAAGTTGTCGATACGGATGAGCATCCTCGCTTTGGAACAACTATGGAAGGAATGAGCAAATTAAAACCGGCTTTCAAAAAAGACGGCGGATCTGTAACAGCAGGGAACTCATCTGGTTTGAATGACGGAGCTGCAGCTATCATCATCATGAGCCGTGAAAAAGCAGAAGAATTAGGTCTTGAGCCGTTAGCAACAATCAAATCTTATGCAAGTGCAGGTGTAGAACCAAGAATCATGGGATGCGGACCTATTCCGGCAACACAAAAAGCCCTTGAAAAAGCGAACTTGAAACCTTCAGATCTAGACTTGATTGAAGCAAATGAAGCATTTGCTGCTCAAGCATTGAGTGTTATCACTGACCTAGACTTTAATACTGATATTGTGAACGTTAACGGTGGAGCTATTGCCCTTGGACACCCTATCGGAGCAAGTGGAGCACGTGTATTGGTTACATTGTTACATGAAATGAAAAAACGTGATTCTAAATATGGTTTAGCTACCTTATGTATCGGCGGCGGACAAGGAATCTCACTTATTGTAGAAAGATAATCGGTAAACGATTTAAGGAGGAAGCATCATGGCAACACGTTCCATTGAGGACATCATAGAGAGAGTAGCGGTCTATGCGAAATCAGAAGTTAGAGGAAAGGCAAAAGAGTACGATGAAAATGAACAATTCCCTCAAGAAACCTTTGATTATTTATCTGACTTGGGCGTGTTGCGCATCCCCTTTAATAGACAGTATGGAGGACTTGAAGGAACCTTCAGCGATAGTTTAAAAGTCGTACAAGTTGTTTCTCGAGAATGCACATCTACGGGCAGTGTGCTGCTGACCCAAATATCTTTTGGGATCACACCTATCCACCAATATGGAACAGCGGAACAGAAACAACGTTACCTTCCTGCTTTATTGAGCGGAGAAATGTTGGGTGCATTTGCTATGAACGAACTGGAATCTGGAAGCGATATCCATAAAATGGAGACGATTGCTGTCGAAAAAGAGACTCACTGGGAATTAAATGGATCTAAGAATTATATATCTCATGCTGGAAAAGCTGGTGTCTATTCAGTTGTTTCTCGGACTCTTTCGCTAGGTGGAGAAGAAGGATACGGGATCTTTTTGGTAGAAGCAGGAATGCCAGGGTTTACAGTCGGTCCTCAAGAAGAAAAAATGGGTATTCGAGGCATGCCGGTAGCTAGTTTAGGATTCGATCGAGTTGAAGTTCCTAAAGAAATGGTATTGGGAGGCAGTCCTGGCGGAATAGAACAATGCTGTGCTATCAAAGACTACAATAAGTTGTTTGTGGCCGCACAAAGCATTGGTATTGCAGAAGGAGTTTTTGAACGTGCATTGACGTACATGCAAAAAGATCGCCGCTTTGGTCAGCGATTGATTGATTTGCCGACCAACCAACACAAAATGGCCGATGCGTACACAGAGATTTGTGCAGCTAGAGCGTTATTGGGACAAGTGAACGAACATCGATCTGAAGAGGCAAGAATGTACGCAATGATCAAGTTGAAAGCTTCCTCAACAGCTGTAGAAACAGCCGAAATGGCTATGCAACTGACAGGCGGATATGGATACATGCGAGACAACGACATCGAAAGATTTGTCAGAGATGCTCAACTGACTAGGTTTTACGGTGGGGGAAGCGATGCTCAAAGATGTATCGTATCTCAACCATGGATAGCGACAAACAAACAAAGAAACGAGGAATAAAGATGGAAATCAAAAAAATTATGGTAGTCGGATCAGGCCAAATGGGAAGTGGAATCGCACAAGTTATGGCTCAAAACGGCTATGATGTCATCTTGAATGACATCAAAGAAGAATTTGTTCAAAAAGGTTTGGAAAAAATCACGAAACAACTGGACCGTGATGTTCAAAAAGAACGCCGAACAGAAGAAGAGAAACAAGAGATTTTAAACCGCTTCACGTTATCCACAGATTATAAAGATGCGGCTGACGTTCAATTAGTCATCGAAGCAGCAACAGAAAACAAAAAAATCAAGTTGGATATTTTCAAGCAATTAGGAGAAATCGCTCCAGCTGAAACGATCTTGGCTAGTAACACTTCTTCTTTATCAATCACAGAAATCGCTCGTGCAACTAACCGTCCAGACAAAGTAATCGGAATGCATTTCTTCAATCCAGTTCCAGTTATGAAACTGGTAGAAGTGAACCGTGCGTTGACAACGAGTAAAGAAACAGCTGACATTATCCAGGAATTGAGTCGTAAAGTCGGTAAAACGGCTATTGATGTAAAAGATTCTCCAGGATTTGCTGTAAACCGTATCTTGATCCCGATGATCAATGAAGCAATCTTTACTGTATACGAAGGCGTAGCATCTGCAGAAGAAGTGGATGAAGCAATGAAACTGGGTGCCAACCACCCAATGGGACCAATCGCATTAGCTGATTATATTGGGTTGGATGTATGTCTAGCAATCATGGAAGTCTTGTATGAAGGATTCAATGATCCAAAATACCGTCCATGTCCATTATTAAAGAAATACGTAGAAGCAGGAAGATTAGGAAAGAAAACGGGTCAAGGTTTTTACACTTACTCATAAGGAGGATCACGGATGCTAGAATACAATACACTTCTTTTAGAGAAGAAAAATGGAATTGGGACATTAACAATCAATCGTCCAAAAAACTTGAATGCATTGAATAAGGAAGTTCTTGAAGAATTGACTCAAGTATTGAAAGACGTCGAAAAAGAAGAAGATATCCACGTATTGATCATAACTGGTGCTGGCGAAAAAGCTTTTGTTGCCGGAGCAGATATCAAAGAAATGAAGGATAAAAATGCTATTGAAGGCCGCGACTTTTCGACACTTGGCAATATGGCATTCAGTCAATTAGAAAACTTGCGCCAACCAACTATTGCAGCGGTTAATGGATTTGCACTAGGCGGAGGATGCGAATTAGCTATGGCTTGCGACATTCGTATCGGCAGCGTGAATGCGAAATTTGGACAACCAGAAGTCGGATTAGGAATTACTCCTGGATTCGGCGGAACACAACGATTAAGCCGTTTAGTGGGCTTAGCTAAAGCGAAAGAATTAATCTACACAGCTAAAACAATCAATGCCAATGAAGCAATGAGTATTGGATTGTTGAACCAGCTTGTTGAAGCAGCGGATTTAGTAGCAGAAGCTGAAAAAATGGCACAAGCTATTATGAAACAATCACCACTAGCAGTAGAAGCCAGCAAAAAAGTGATCAACCGAGGATATGAAATGGACTTGATTCATGGATTAGAAATGGAAGCTGAAATGTTCGGAGCTTTATTTGCTACAGAAGATCAAAAAGAAGGTATGACGGCTTTTACAGAAAAAAGAAAAGCTGCTTTCCAACGAAAATAGGTATTTGCCAATAGCTCTTTATAAATGAAGTGGGGGAACCATTATGACAATTACTGACTACAAAAAACTATATCAAGAAAAATTAACAACTCCTGAGAAAGCTGTCCAATTAGTAGAACCTGGGGAAGAGATCGTGTTTCCGATCAACCCGGGCGAACCGCCGGCACTATTGAAAGCGTTACCCGAGAACAAGGATTTAGAAGGAAATTACTTACACCGTATGCTGCCAAGTTCTGGTCCATTAGATTTACCATCCAACAAACTAAAACAAGTATCGATTTTCTTATCGGGTGCTGACCGCAAGTATTACCAAGCAGGGTTTGTCGATTTCTTGCCCAACCATTTTTCTGACATCCCTTCGTTGCTGTTGAAACGTTCTGCTCATCCTGTTATCATGGCAACTGTTTCGCCGATGGATGAAAATGGAAACTTCTCTCTAGGAACCAGCCCTTCTTACGTGGCTCCATTGATTGAACATGCAAAAACGATCATTTTAGAGGTGAACGAAAACATGCCTCGTACTTTTGGCAAGAAGAACAATATCCACATCAGCCAAGTAGCGGCATTAGTAGAAAATACAGTCGATTTACCAGAATTACCGACACCTCAATTGAAAGAAAAAGACTTGGCTATCGGGAAAATCATTGCAGATACCGTGAAAGACGGAGATACTGTTCAAATCGGTTTCGGGTCTATGCCGAATGCGGTTATGGAATACTTGATGGATAAGAAAGATTTAGGCGTATACAGCGAAATGCTTCCAGATAAAATCGTTGATTTGTACGAAAAAGGGGTTGTCACTAACAAAAACAATCCAGCTTATCCAAATAAAACCGTTTCTACCTTTGCGATTGGTTCTAAAAAATTATATGAATTCATGAACAACAATGAAGACATCTTGATGCTTCCGTGTGACGAAACAAATAGCTTATTGAACATTGCTAAAGTGGACAATTTAGTTTCAATCAACTCTTCTGTTGAAGTGGATTTTTACGGACAATGCAATTCTGAATCGGTTCAAGGAAAACTATATTCTTCTACAGGAGGACAAGCTGATTTCACTAAAGGTGTGCGTTTGACGAAAGATGGACGAGGAATCATTTGCTTGTATTCTACAGCGAAAAATGACGAAATCTCTACTATCGTTCCGGAATTAGCTCATGGATCAATCGTCTCAACATCAAAAAATGATGTCGATACCGTAGTAACAGAGTATGGAAAAGCTGAATTGATCGGGAAGACTTTTGGTGAAAGAGCAGAGGCATTGATCAATGTCGCTCATCCAAAATTCCGTGATGAATTGCGTCGAAGAGCGATTGAAAAGAACTTGATCGTAGAAGACGAGAAAGAACCTGTTTTACAATAAATACAGATGAAAAACTTCCAGCCCCTATTGCTGGAAGTTTTTTTTCGAACTTGGTCATTTTTAGATATTTAAAATAAAACGACCTTCGATCCAACAATGTGGTATGATATTTTATTGTGAGCTTATTAAGGAATGGTTATTTCTAGAAGGAAGGTATTTATGCAACAATATAAAAAAGAATGGTTTGGAAATATCAAGGGAGATATTTTAGCAGGAATCGTTGTCTGTCTAGCTTTATTTCCTGAGGTCGTTGGGTTTATGATTGTAGCAGGTGTAGAACCTATTGTTGGGATCTACGCTACATTTTTTATTACAGCAGCTGCTGCTTTTTTTGGAGCACGTACGGGATTGATATCCGCCGCAGCCGGATCGGTTGCATTAGTTCTAGCCAATTTGGTCGCGGAACATGGAGTGAATTACTTATTTGCCGCTACTATTTTAGCCGGAGTGATTCAAGTTGTACTGGGAGCAGCTAAAGTAGGTAAGATAATGCGATATATTCCTCAACCTGTCATGTTGGGGTTTGTTAATGGTTTAGGAATCATGATGTTTTTATCTCAAGTAGATCATTTTAAAGGTAATCTTATGTTACTGTTGCTTGGAGCACTCGGTATCGCCATTATTTTCTTGATGCCTAAAGTAACGAAAAAAGTCCCTGCACCTATTATTTCTATTGTCGTAATCACGATGATTGTATTGGTCTTGGATTTAAACGTGCAAATGCTGGGAGACTTAGGCAAGATATCCAGTGAGTTGCCTTCGTTCGGTATTCCGAAAGTTCCAATGAATGTCGAAACGTTAAAAATCATTTTCCCGACAGCTCTTTCCGTGGCGATCGTTGGACTATTGGAATCTTTACTGACCGCACAATTAGTGGATGAATCGACTAATACACCGAGTGATAAAAACCAGGAATCGATCAGTCAAGGTATCGGAAATATGCTTTCTGGATTTTTTGGCGGAATCGCCGGCTGCGGAATGATTGGTCAAACCGTCATCAATATCAGTTATGGCGGAATTGGTCGACTAGCTACATTTCTGTCCGGATTTTTCATGTTGACATCAGTGGTGTTGTTGAATGGAATAGTGGTGCAGATTCCAATCATTGCTTTAGCGGCTGTGATGGTGGTAGTTTCTTATGAGACGATTGATTGGAGCTCAGTTAGACAGTTGACCACTATGCCTAAAAAAGAGAGTTTAGTTATGCTGCTGACAGTCGCAATTGTTGTATTTACACATAATCTAGCTTACGGAGTAGTAGCAGGGACTTTGGTTAGTGTGGTTCTAGCCAACATTCAATCGAATTCTATGTACGCAAAAGAAGATATAAATTAAAGAATTTTATGCAAAATAAATAGACAAAAAAGCAGTATAACTTTCAATAAGGAAAGATTTATACTGCTTTTTTGTGCTGTAATAAAGCGGAGCCGTAGTATGCTTTAATACAAATTACAAAGAGCTGCATGTTATACTAATAGAAGATAAAAATATCGAACAACAGGTCTAATTTTTGTTGGAGTTAAGGAACGGCTAGGAATGGAGGACATTCTTATGAGTCAGTTAAACGAAAGAAGAACGGATAGAGTTTCGAAAGAAATCGCTGCTTCTCCAAGCACAATTTATCAAGCGATTTTAAATCCTGATGCTTTAGTTTCTTGGTTGCCGCCCGAGGGGATGAGGGGAGAGATAGAGGTATATGAACCGTGGGAAGGCGGGGAATTTCAAATCTCACTAACCTATTTAGACCCGGAATACTCTCAAGCTGGAAAAACAGAAGGCAATAAAGATGTCAGTCAAGGGACTTTCACGAAATTGATAAAAGACAAACAAGTAGTTACTGAAGCAGCTTTTGAATCAGATGATCTAACGCTAAGAGAGACCATGAAAATGACGTGGAATTTAGACACTGCACCTTCAGGTACTAAAGTAGAAATTGTTGCTGAGAACATACCATCCTCTATTGATGAGAAGGATCATATTGAAGGTTTGACATCGTCGTTAACCAACTTAGCCGCTTATATTTCAAAAAATCAGTAAACAAAATAATAGAAAAGGTGATACTTTGAATCAATCAGTCAATCAAGTCGCACAGTGGATACAAGAAGCAGAAAGAATCGTTGCTTTTACCGGAGCAGGCATCAGTACGGAAAGCGGTATTCCAGATTTTCGTTCAGCAGGCGGTTTTTTTGACCAATTATCTGGAAAACGGTACAGCGGTGAAGAAGCGTTGAGTTTGCCTTTTTTTAATCGATATCCTGAATTGTTTTTTGAAAACTATCGCACGACTTTGGATTTTCCAGGCGCTAAACCAAATTTCGGGCATCAATTTTTCCGTTTATTGGAAGAAAAAGGCAAACAAGTCAGTATCGTCACTCAGAATATTGATCATTTGCATGAAGCAGCAGGCAGCTCAGTTGTCTATCCTTTGCATGGCGACGCAACAAAGTGGAAATCAGTCAAAACAAATAAACCTGTCTCCGCTTATGAAGTTCAGTGGGACGAAAAGGGAATAGCAATAGATAGTAAAGGAGACAGGCTCCGACCAGATATCGTTTTGTATGGGGATCAATTGGATGAGAAGGTTGTCGACGGCGCAATCAAAGCAATACAAAAAGCAGAAGTGCTGATAGTCATTGGAACGAGTCTTAATGTGATGCCGGCAGCTTATTTCATTGAAGAATTTCGTGGTCGACATTCGGTGTTGATCAACAGAACAGAGGTAGCTCAAATGGATCGATTTGATTTGGCAATCAAAGAGAAAAGCGGAGAATTTTTAAATAAAGTATGGCAAGAACTAAAATAAGCTTTTCAGAGTAAACTGCTAAAAAACTTTCTTCCCTTTAAGGAAAGAAAGTTTTTTATGTTTAGTTTATTGTATTAAAGAATACAAATATTAATATTTTTTCTTCGGATGACGGTCGACAGGTTCTGGATATTTAGCCAACAGTTCTTTTCCGGCAGGAGTGATCTCAAAACCTCTGATAGAAAAGTGGGGACTGATTTGTTCTTCCATCAATTCTGCTTTAGCAAGTTCCATAAGACCTTCCTTATTTAGTTTAGAATAGCCTTTCAAACCAAACTGTTTAAGGATCGCTTTTAATTGAGCAGCATTCAAATAAGGCAAAGATGCCATTGCTGATAATTGGTTAGCGTAACCTTTATCGATCAATTCTTGTAAAGCTTGGTCCGCATTGATTCCATAATCGTATTCAAAATATTTTGGATAACCGCTGATGGTAGTGAACGTTCCGAAATTAATGCGCCATAGCAAAATCAGGTGTCCTGGAAGCACATTTTCTTCAAACCGGATCATGTTTCTCTTTGGAACCAAGTTTTCTGAACCGATGTTTACTAGATTTACCCATTCATGGAGATTACGTTGCGGTGAAATGTAAGGAACTTCCGAATGATTTTCGTACAAAACGAAGACGTTTTTTACGTCAGGATCATTCAAGTCTAGATGACTATTTTGCTTTTCAATATTATTGGTATTCATTGCAAGGACTCCTTTGATAACTATATTTACCTTCGTTTCTATTTTGGAAGATGAAAGAAGAGAAGTCAAAGGATATCTAGAGAATATACGTATCAAACAAATTTAAGATAAGGGCATAATAAAAAGATGCAGGACCTCTTAAACAAAGGACTTCATCTTTTTATACTCTTCACGAAGGTCTAACCACCTTACTCCACGCTCTAAACGCGTTGCGTAAGGCAACTCGTCTATCACTTTCCAAAAATAAAAATTAGGGAAAAGCGCCCTAAGTTTCATTTTCGTGAAGTGTACGCCGAGCTGAACGCCTTACTCCACGCTCTAAACGCGTTGCGTAAACCAGCCCTTCTATGGTTTCACTTCCTCTTTTGTTGGGAAAAGCACCCCACAAAAAGAGGAGAGTGAAACCTACGAAGGTCTAACCGGTTTACTCCACGCTCTAAACGCAGGCAGCTAGGGTTTCTTTGATGGATTGGATGACGTCGTGTTCTTTGATGCCTAGGACAGACATGGTATCTGCAGGGACCAGGTATAGATCTTCTGTTTGGAGTTTAGAACTGACTACCATATGCATTCCGTGTTCTAATCCTTTTTCAGCCGCTTTTCTGTCGATGTCTTCATAAACAGATTTCATTTGATCGTATTCTACTACAGGAACTTGAGTGGTTTCTGTTTGACCTAATGCATCTACCATCATTTGGAAGAAGTCTTGGAATTTCATATTTAACGCTGAAATAGCATAAGCATGACGATGTTTTCCGTTCTCCATTGCTCCAACAGCCGCTTCAGCAACTTGTTCTACAGTCACCATAGCAGTACCTCCTTTTAGGACTGGGTAAACTGGTCTTCCTTTTAACTGATCTGTGTACATTTTCCATAAAGGCGCTCTGCCTGGCATCGTTCCAAAAATGTACGGCAAGCGTAATGAAGTAACTGTCATGCTGCCTTCGCCTTCAGCAAATGCTACTTGTTCTTGCAATAGTCGGTTGTTTGGATAAGCTTGCTCTCTCAAGTTATATTCCGGCATGCGTTCAGCAAATTCAGCAAAGTAAGAGCCGAAAACGACAAATTTTTTCACGCCTGCTTCTTTAGCTAAACGTGCCAAACGTTGAGTAGGAAGAACATTAGCTTCGTAGAAGAATTTCATTGCAGGTTTTTGAGGAACAATACGCTCGTCAGCTCCTGCAGCATAAATAAAACCTTCACAATCGCTTAATAAGTCACGAATTTCTTCATCAGATAACTCGTTGATATTTCCAAGGCTGCATTCTACCTCAGCTGGCAATAAATCTTCTGTTGGCATTGGAGGTAAAGCCATTGTTTTGACTTCGTAACCTTTTGACAATAATTCTCTGACTGTGTAGTAGCCTAAAAATCCTGTTCCACCTAAAATAAATACTTTTGACATTATAACCTCTCCTTTTGTTCTGTATTTCACAATCAGTATAATTCTTTAATGACCGAAATAATCAGCAAAAAAAGACTATTCACTCACTTTATAGTAAAATCATCTATAAGGAGGCGAAACAGATGACAGAGAATTTTCCATATACTAGTGTCGATTATTTTTCGCAAAAGTTTAAACCTGCAGATCTGGATATACAAAAAGAAACCATCACTAAATCAGAAAAAAAGCATTACCGAAATGAAATCGAGTTCTTGGTTATTCTTTCAGGATCTGCATCTATTGAGATCAATAATAATTCATTCTCAATAAATGAAGGAGATATCATCCAATTGATGCCATATCATATCAACAGGTTATTAATATCAGGAAAACAAACTATTCAACTATTCCGCATTCGCTTTTCAATTGGACTGCTGTTACTAATTAGTACCGATAAAACGAGGTATTTAAACGCTATTAAAAATTTGGATCGTTCTATCCCAATCACCTCTGTAGATGAGAACGCCAGGAAACAAATCGAATTTTTATGTGAAGCTGTTTATATGGAGAAACAAACCAATATGGGAAATATGGAAGCATTGCATATTTCTTTAGTAGCGTACCTTTCTTATTTTTCTCATAAAGCACAATCTAGGAAACTTCAGGAAAAAGAATTCCAACGAAATTCTGCTTGGAAAATAGTTGAATACATACAAATCCATCATCAAAAAAATTTGTCTCCTTCATTCGTCAGCAAAGAATTGGCTATTGACGAGGCGGTAATAGGACCGAATTTATTCGAACTTACTGGAAGAAGTTTTTATCAGCTGTTAAATCAAGTACGTATCCGCAATGCGGCAGCCTTGTTCCAGTATGAAGATTTATCGATCAATCAAATCGGGAAAATCTGCGGATATCGATCAGAGGCTTATTTCTATAAAATGTTCAAAGAAATTATGCAAATGACACCTTTAGAATATAGAAAAGGGTTATCTAATCCATCAACTTCCGGAAAGTCATATGATGCTTGGGAAATCGCGATGTATATCTTAGAGAATTGTCGAAAAGAACTCTCTATTGCAGAAGCTGCAGCAGTTATGAATATATCGCAAAAGAAAATCAATCATTTACTAGGTGAAACGTTCAATACCACCTTTAAAGAAATGCTCAACCAATTTCGTGTGCAGATCGGTAGAACATTCTTAGTGTCGCTTGATTTATCTGTTCAAGAGACAGCTTTATTGGTAGGATTCGCTGATTCAACGACGTTTATCCGAAACTTTAAAGCGTTTTATGGTCTTACACCAAAAAAGCTGGTGCAAAAAGAAAAAAAGAAAAACGATTGATCCTTAAGCGAGTCAGTCGTTTTTCATTTACTTCATGAGCAGAAGTTCATTTGATAGGAGCATAGAGATATGGTAATATGAGAAATTGTGATTATTTATAAATGAGGTGAATCTAGATAAAGTGGGAGGTAACCAAAGAATCAGTAGCCGAGTTATAAAGTTCATCTACAAGTAAGCAATAGAAATGGAGAACTAAAGTAATGGATAAAGTTATAACAGTTTTTGGAATTATTATTTTATTAGGTATTCTATACTTGATGTCGGACAACAAGAAAGCGATCAACAAAAAAACTGTGGCAGTCGCTGTAGCAGCACAGTTGGTATTGTCAGTGTTTTTAATCAAAATTCCAGTTGGCAGTTGGATCATTAGACAACTGGCTGCAGGAGTGACAAAATTATTTAGTTTTGCGAATGAAGGATTGACCTTTGTATTTGGAGATCTATTTGGAAATGGATACTTCTTTATTGATGTATTAGGAGTAATCATTTTTTTATCTGGATTGACGGGTATTTTGGGATACCTTGGTGTAGTAGGTTGGGTCGTTAAGATCGTCGGCGGGGGTGTAGGGAAATTGATGGGCACTGAAAAAGCTGAATCGTTTGTAGCTGTGGCCAACATGCTTTTAGGTCAAACGGAATCTCCATTTTTGGTAGCTAAATACTTGCGGGACATGACTCGGTCAGAATTGATGACAGTCTTGGTTGCAGGTATGGGATCCATGTCAGCATCTATTTTAGTAGGGTATAACTTGTTGGGTATCCCCATGGAATGGCTATTGGTCACTTCAGCAATGGTGCCGTTCGGTTCTATTTTAGTCGCTAAAATATTGACTCCTGAAACAGAAGAAAGCCGGGTAACAGATGTAACGCTTGATCGAAAAGGAGATAACACTTCTGTGTTTTCTGCTTTGGCTGAAGGAATCAATAATGGATTGCAAATGGTGTTAGGAATCGGAGCCAGCTTGATTGCCGGTATTTCCATTGTAGCGTTGTTAAACAGCCTATTAGGATTGGTAGGAACTAGTTTTACGGAGTTATTAGGGTACTTATTCATGCCACTAGGCTGGTTGATGGGACTGACAGGATCAGAATCTATCATCGCTGGGCAAGTTCTAGGGACCAAATTATCAATCAATGAGTTTGTTGCTTATGCAGAACTGGCACCTCAATTAGGAGAATTATCAGATAGAGCAATTGCCATGTTGTCTATTGCAGTAGGTAGCTTTGGTGCATTCTCAAGTATTGCTATTTGTGTTACTGGGCTGGCTGTTTTTGCACCAAATAGAAAAAACGATTTATCCAGTTTAGCTTTTAGAGGAATGTTGGGTGGGTTCATCGTTCCAGTTCTTTCAGCAATGTTTATTGGATTGTTCTTATAAAAATAAAAGAGTATAAAGTTAAAGTCAGATCGAGACATAAAGTCTTGACCTGGCTTTTTTTTCTTAGTACAAATTGGTTTGATGACGTATTGATTTCCTATAGCTTATATTTTTTTAAAATCTGAAAATATGCTAACCTGAAAGAGAAGCTAGGAAGGTGATCATTCAAATGCTAAAAACGATACTCACTAAAGAACTGATTCAGTTAGCACAACAAAGAGCAGCTGGATTTCCTGTAGAGGGATTTTTACGCGGAGAAGGTCCGGAACATCCAAAAGCTCTCTTGATTGGAGAAGCTCCTGGGGAAGTAGAAGTCACAGCAGATATAGATTATCCATTTGCTGGACGAGCAGGAATCGAACTGATGAAATTTATGGAGACAGCCGATTTAACGAGGGAAAACACGTATATTACAAGTGTCTTTCACAGTCGTCCTTTTAAAGACCGCGTAAAAATCAACAAGCGTACCGGTGTAGAAGAAGTTAGACGATACAATCGTAAGCCGACTCGTAAAGAAGTACTGGCTCATGCGCCTTTGACAGATTATGAGATCCGCTATATTGATGCACCACTGATCATTCTTTTAGGTACGTCTGCTATTGAACGAGTACTCGGAAAAAATGCTGCAGTCAAGGAGCTTCATGGGAAAGTATTGACGACATCTGTTCAATATTTAGCAGACCTTGAGGACACTGCCTATCAATGGACCGATAAAAAGTACCATGTTTTGTGTACTTATCATCCTGCCAGTGTATTTTACAATCGACAGTTGGAATCCGATATACATGAAGATATGCGTGCAGCGAAGCAATGGTTGGAAGAAAACTAGAAAACTACTATTTGTAGTTTTCTAGTTTTCTTTTGTATCCTGAAACGAAATGAGATCATTTCTGCGACTGCAAAAACGCACTTTGCTAGGGTTTCAAAATTACTTTGCGTATAATAAATAGGGACAGAATATTTTCGAAGGAGCGTGTGGTAAATGACAAATTACAAGCGATTACCTGATCATATCGGAATCATTCCAGACGGCAATAGGAGATGGGCGGAAAATCAAGGGTTAGATAAACAAGAAGGTTATCGACACGGAA
Source organism: Desemzia sp. AGC72 (assembly GCF_057334175.1). Lineage (NCBI taxonomy): Bacteria > Bacillati > Bacillota > Bacilli > Lactobacillales > Carnobacteriaceae > Desemzia > Desemzia sp. AGC72. Next base: position 8,327 of record NZ_JBHFIG010000018.1, on the reverse strand, counting down.
TCGATCCCGGTTTAGAACTCTACCATTTAGGAATAGAAATAGGTATCAAAGAAATGACTTTTTATGGATTTACAGTAGATAATACCAAGCGTCCTTCAGAACAGACAAAAGCCTTCCAACTAGCTTGCATTGACGCTGTCAATCAATTGAAAGACCGAGATGCTGACTTGTTAGTAATCGGCAATACTGAATCCAAAATGTTCCCTAAAGAACTATTGCCTTATACAAAACGAACTAAATTTGGCAGAGGACTTATTAAGATCAATTTTTTAGTGAATTATGGATGGAATTGGGACCTAAATTACCCTATTCAACAACCTGGGTTTGATCCAAAGGAAGACATTGTAAAGAATATTGCTTCAGCTGAGATATCGCGTATGGACTTGATCATTCGATGGGGAGGACGAAGAAGATTGAGCGGATTCTTACCTGTCCAATCGATTTATTCAGACTTTTATGTGGTTGATGAACTGTGGCCGGATTACCATATTGACCAAGTACATAGTGCTTTGCAATGGTATCAAGATCAAGACGTGACCTTAGGTGGGTAACGAAACTCATGATCACTGCAGCAAGTTTCAATCCAAAAATCATCATTTAGTCCGATGTTATGGTAACCACTCTCCTCTATAATAAGTAATGTAGTCACCAGAATGGCATTTTTTAAAGAGGAGAAGAAGTATGAAATTATTAGGAAATATTGCTTGGTTTATATTAGGCGGATTTATCAGTTTTTTATCTTGGGGATTTTTAGGAGTATTGTGGTCAATAACGATAATTGGAATTCCGATTGGCAGACAATGTTTTAAATTTGCTAAGATGTCAGCAGCGCCTTTTGGAAAAGAGATTCGTTTCAGTGATAGTGGGTCATCACTCTTGATCAATATTATTTGGTTGTTTCTTGGCGGGTTTGCGATCGTCATAGAAGAAATTGCTATGGGGCTTGTGTTCTGTTTGACGATTGTAGGGATTCCTTTTGGGATGCAGCACTTTAAACATGCCAAATTAGCCTTATTACCGGTTGGGTCAGAAATATACCGTACATGATAGAATAAATAGTTAAAAGCCCGACCAAAAATGGATATCCATTTTTGGTCGGGCTTTTTGAAATTATTCTACAAAATCGAAGTATTCACCTAAGCCTTTTTCAAGAGCACGTTTATGAACTTCTCCAGCAATGGCTACATCCATTGCGCCTGTTCCGATAGGAATACAAATTGTGATGTCTTTTGACAAGTCACCGGCAGATGTTTTTTCTGCTGCCAAATCACCTAATGTAGCAAAAATATTTTCTTCGGTTACTTTACCTTGCTTATTCAACTGTTTTAAAGCTCCGCGATGCAAAGCTTGCTCCACATGGTCAACGATAATTTTATCAGCTTTTAAAATCAATTCGTCTTCGATTTCTTGGAAAGACCCCAGAGGGAAGATGATAGTTCCAGGTTGGATCCAGTCAGCTTTGATGATCGGTTCTTGTGCAGGAGTGACTGTTATGAGAACATCTGCTTGGCTGGCTTCTTTAGGATCTTCCACTATGCGTATGGTTCCTTTTACAAGATTTTTCATATCCTCAGCAAATTTTTCTGCTGTAGTACGACGATGGTTCCATATAATCAATTCAGAGATGTCAAATAAATCTGAAATAGCGAGGATATTAGTGCTGGCTTGCATACCAGCTCCATACATGCCGATAGAAATAGAAGGTTTTTTCACTAAATAACGCAAAGCATTGGCTGTTTGAGATCCTGTACGCATATTTGTGATATAAGCACCGTCTAATGCGGCTGTAAAAGTCCCTAAGTGAGGGTTAAGTAGTAAAATCATAGCGGTGATATAAGGCAGTCCAGCTTCTTTTCTTTCTCCTAAAAAGCCACCGACCCATTTCAAACCAGCAATATCTTGCCAACCGATATAAGCCGGCATGGCATTCATGAATCCCTCGTATGGAGGATATCCTCCTGTTTCACCTAAATCAAGTGTTAATTTGGTAGGATTAATAACTGTACCTTCTCCAAATCCTACGAATGTCTTGTGGACGATTTCATTGATATCTTTCATACCCACTAATTCTTTTATAGTTTTTTGATTAATGAGCAATGTGTTTTTCTCCTCCAGAATAATCCCTCCTTTTTTAGTAAACAACTATACTCTTAATAAAGTAACAGCTGTTTCTGTCGTAGCATAACCAACTAATAGCTATTGTGTTGCACAACAGCACTTAAAATTTATTATACCATTGCATATGCTGCAAGGTGTAATTTTTTCGAACTCAAAAAGTGAATTTTTATTTATCCTATAGTAAATTCTCGTTTTTTTCCATTATTTTGTCTTGGCAAAAGCGTGTCACAAATGGGAATAGATGGAAATTTTCGACTGAAACAAGAGGTTTGTTTATACTTAAGATAGTATACATGAGAGGAGAAGTCAGTGATGATTCAGGACATTATGATCCAAGAAAACAAACCCTTTCCCAATAGTACTTTACCTATTTTATACTATCCAGAAAGTATTACAGATAAACTAAATAAGGATGACGATTCGCAAAAAGTGCTGTCATTATTTGAACAGAATGGATACACGAATGGATGGGTCGGCAGTATTTATACGTACCACCATTTCCATTCGAACACTCATGAAGTACTGGCGTGTATTTCAGGAGATGCAGAAGTGCAACTTGGAGGACCAAATGCAGAAATTTATTCATTTAAAGAAGGAGATGTCGTGCTCCTTCCGGCAGGAGTTGCACATAAACTGATAACAGCTTCAGAAGATTTTCAAATCGTTGGGGCTTACCCTGATAAAAAAGAACCCGATATGCAAAGAGGCGATTTAGAGCAATACTCAAAGATTAGCGAAAGAATCCGACAAGTGAAGGTGCCTGAATACGATCCAGTCAAAAACTCTCAAGGCGGAGTAATAGAATATTGGAAAAAGTGACATTTCAGTCAAGGAGGAATTTGTAATGAAAAAATTGCAAGAGCTTATTGAAGGAACGACTTGGGCGCTGGAATCATTCCAGTCACAAGGGGTAAATGGTGAAGTCGTCTATCCATTAGGCAAAGAAGCTAAGGGATTGATTACTTTCACGCCACAAAACAGGATTTCAGTCCATATTATGGCAGTAGAAGAACAGTCGGTCAATAAAGGAACCTTTTTAACCGACGCAGAAGAGAAAATGGCTGTATTGGGGTATCACGCTTACGCTGGGAAATTTCAAATTGATGAAACAACACAGACTCTGACCACTCATGTAGCCATCAGTCTGCTTTCTTCGTATGTAGGAACAAACCAAACTCGATCCGTAAAGCTGGCAGACGGGAAATTACACTTATCCAATGTGCAACATCCAGAAAGAAAATTAGTATGGAAGAAAGTAGATTGAAAATGATTTCTAAAGAATGAAAAAATAATGATAGCGGAAAAATTTGTTTTGATACTTGTACATCCGATAGCTATAATGAGAACAAAATAACAACAGGAAAAAGTTAATGAGATATTGTTGAGGCTGCGTTTAAAGGAGAAGTGGGGAAAAACATGAGTCATAAACAGCGTTCTATGGGTTTGTCTATACAGGATTTTGCCAATCGAAAATTTAATATTATAGAGGAAAAGAGCACGATCAAAACGGAGCTTTTAGCGGGAATGACTAGTTTCATCTCGGTTTCTTATATCATTGCGGTCAATGCTTCTGTCTTAAGTACTACAGGAATGGATTATGCTGCAGTAACGGCAGCTACAGTGTTCAGCTCAGTAATTGGTTGTTTATTGATGGCTTTTTTAGCGAACTCGCCTTTGATTATTACTCCGGGAATGGGAGACAATGCTTTTTTTGCTTTTACATTAGTAGGAGCGTTTGGACTCACAAGCCCTCAAGCCTTGACCGTGGTATTAGTAGTGGGAATCTTGTTTACTATTATCGCAGCATCAAAAATCGCGCCTAAGTTAGCTTCGGCCATACCAGGAACCTTAGTATCTGGTATGAGTGTAGCCATTGGTTTCTTTATTATGTTTTTAGGATTAAAAGACGGCGGAATCATTGTCGGAAGCGAAGGAACGTTAGTGGCTTTAGGCAATTTGAACGATCCTTTGCCTCTAACGACTTTAATTTCTTTGGTCATAGCGTTGATTTTATTTGAACGAAAAGTACCAGCCAACTTTCTACTGAGTATTGTAGTAGGAACTTTGGTTGGGATCGCAACAGGTATTGTCAATCTTTCTGAGATCAGTTCATTTTCCCTATCCTTAACCCCTTTTGCGAATGGGATAGCACAATTTGATTTCAGCCAAATATTAAGTCCTGATTTTTGGATAGCTGTATTTGCTTTGTTAATGATGGTACTTTTTCAAAACCTCGGTTCTCAACTGAGCATGTTGCCGGATCGTGCTAAATTGCCAAAAGCATATTTAGCAAATGGAATCTCTGTTTTGACCGCTTCCATAATGGGATGCAACTCTACTTGCACTTCTGCTGAGGGTGCTACAGGAGTAGCTGCTGGTGGAAAAACAGGGCTGACTTCTTTAACGGCAGGTCTCTTGTTTATTCCTGCGTTGTTCATATTACCGATTTTAAGTTTGATACCGATGAGTGCAGTGGCCCCTATTTTAATTATCGTTGGAGTCAGCATGGTTCAAGGAAACATTAAAAAAATTCCATTCGACCATTTTTCAGACGCCTTTCCAGCGCTGTTCACAGTGATTATGACTGTGTTAACATTTAACATTGCAGATGGAATAGCATTTGGTTTCGTTTCTTATACACTATTGAAAGTCGTAAAAAACGAAATGAAAGAACTAACAGGAATGACCATACTGCTGTCGATAATATTTGTGATCTACTTTTTACTGAATTACGGAGTATAATAGAAAATAAAGCCTGATCATAGTGTTTACGCTGTGATCAGGCTTTATTTCGTTCTTTGTTGTTTAAGATAAACTATTTAATTGATGTAATTGATCTGCTGATTTTCAATGAGCGGGAAAGTAACTAATCTTGAAGCATCCAAGTCTTCTCTATGCATGTCTATGGCTGTAATTTGGCTATTATCATAAGTGGTATAATAATAGATCCCTTTATCCATATTGCAGCAAGAAGAATAAATAGTATATTCAAATTTTCCTTCGCCAACATCGCATAAACCTTTTTGTTGTTCGACAGATTTTAAAATATGGAAGAACTGACTAACGCTCTCAAGTTCTGAATCACTTGAAGGAACAGAGTTTAATTTAGTAAAAGCAACTTTTACAAATCTTGAAACTGAAGACAAATCCCCAGGCAAGCCAATTCCGCCCATTCCACGACTATAAATGTCTAATTCAATATCTTTGGAAAAGGTATTTTCTGAAACAGTAGGTGAAAGATGTCTATAATTATTTAAATTAAATAATTGATAATCAAAAGTAGGATTATTAGTTAAAACACCTACAGGATTATCATAAATTTTTAACCCTTCAGCAACTGATTCTACAACTATAGATTCGGTTTGGTCGGATATCATCCAGTGTAATGGAGAAAGTGGGAATTCGTCGCTAAAATTAATATTTACTAAATTGATATCAATTAAGAGGGATCTTGCTTCTTTAACAGACTGACATTTGCCTAAAACCCAAGGGATAAATTCGAAAGGTGTAATATTGTCTTTATCTGCTGACTCAGGAAAATAATGAGCATTATTTGGAAAATTTAATCCAGACATGCTCAAACCCTTCTCGTTTGTCGCATCATAGTATAAAGGATAGTTGTTTACAACGGCCGCCATGCCTATTATGGCAAAATGATGAGGTATGTTGTCGACTTTTCTAAATGTGAAAGGAAAATTTCTGGGTGTAATAGTAACCATTTCATTATATGAAATGTCTAAATCTAAATTGCGACCAAAATAATGATCTTTTGTAGAAAATGTTATAGATGTACACATTTAATATCCCTCCATTAAATTTCAAATATGAAACGTTTTGGCAATACTAATTGTATCAATATTTGTGACAAAAAAAAAGTAATACAATTTTTAACTTTTTTGCTCAACAGCTACTTGTAAAAGAGGATAGTTGATTAATAAACAATAAATGTTTGTTGATAATCGATAAAACATCTAGTAAACTAATATTAAATAATACTAGGAGGAAGTTAAAATGAAACAAGGATCTACATTTTTATTAAAGTTAGCTGTTATTTTGATGGGTATACCGCCTTTAGCCTTGATGGTATTGTTGTGGTTTGAAATTGGGAGGACAGCCTTCAAAGAAGCAGCAGATGGAGCAACATTAGGCTATATTGTTTTAGCTGTATTGTTTCTTATGGCCGTTTCTTTGATCCCTTATTTCGCTGCTTTATCCCAATCATTTAAATTACTATACTATATAGATGAAAGTAAGGCTTTTTCTGAACTTTCTGTATCAGCCTTAAAGAAAATCAAAAAAAATGCCCTGATAATCAGTGTGATATATACTCTAGCTCTTCCTTTAGTGGCGATGGTCGCAGAATGGGATGATGCTCCTGGATTAATTATTATAGGAATGCTGCCGATTTTTGCTGCTGTTGTGATTAGTATCTTTGCTGCTGTATTGCAGAGGCTATTGAGAGAAGCTATCGAAATAAAAACAGAAAATGAATTAACAGTCTGAGGTGAAAATATGTCGATTAGAATTAATCTGGATGTTATGTTGGCCAAAAGGAAAATGAGTGTAACAGAACTTTCTGAAAAAGTAGGTATTACCATGGCGAATATATCGATTCTAAAAAATGGAAAAGCAAAAGCTATTCGATTTTCTACACTAGAAGCTATATGTAAAGTACTAGATTGTCAGCCGGGGGATATCTTGGAATATGAAGAATAATTAAAGACAGCAGGCACCTATAAAACTATAGGTATCTGCTGTCTTTAATTAAGCTCTGTCTTTGGTATCAGTAAAACTTTTATCGAAATAGATCAATCCAACCCCAATAAAATAAATCAGCATTAAAAATAAAAACCAAAAGACTTTACTATTGAAAACAACCAATACTATTCCAATCAATAGAAATATACTGAGCCATACTTTTCTATTGTACTTATAAATCTGATAGAAACTGAACCATACAATAGCCAACAAGATAAGACCTAAGAAAATAAAAAAGAACAGTCCTGAGTTGTCCGTAACACCTTCTATCAAACCAAAATTCAGACGAAATAAACCATATAAAGCAAACAATACAAATATAGAGACTAGTGTATTGAATATACAAAGGATAGCTAAGCCGAATAACCTCATAATTTCACACCGCCTAAGAAAATTCTGTATACTAATAGAAAAAGTGTTCAAGTAAGAAGGAGAGGAAAAACAGAGCATTTTTTCATCTGTTTTTCCTCTCCCAGTTTTAAATACGTATCATTATTATTCTTTTACAAAAGTAACTTTCTCTGCGCGATCTGCATCGTCTAAGTTAACATCTGTCTGCCCAACTTCTAAACGATCATCTGCTACAAAGTAATAAACTTGGTTTTCAGAAAGTCCGCCAGGCATAGTGTACTCAAAATCGAAAGTCTCAGTTAAAGGGATTTCCTCCATGACTTCTCCATCTTGAACTAAAAATAGTTTGTCTCCACCTTCTATATAACCTGTAACAGCGTAACTTCCGTCTTCAGCAGGTAAAGCTGTATAACCTTCATCTGTCCATTCGACTCCTGTATTAAAATCAAGCGATACTGATGGACGCTCATCCTCAGAGCTGCTTTCAGTAATTTGATTCATAATTTCATCAGGACTTGCAACGCTAGACTCGGCACTTTCAGTTGTTTCTTCGTTTGGACTTTCTGCTTCTTCATTTCCACAAGCAAAAAGAGAAAGTGAAACAACAGCTAATGGACCGATCAATCTTTTTAACATTTAATATCTCCCCCTTAAAATAGTAACAAAAACAGTATAGCACAAGCATTATTTACAATAAAATAAAAAATGATATATAGCTATATATTTTTACATCCTATACTAATGAAAAACTCATTTTTTATAAATGGAAAATAGCGATTTCAATACTTGTTGGTAAATAATGAATAAATACTCACAATGAGAGCGGACATTAGAAAGGGAATAATAAAATTGGTGATAACCACTAAAAAGTGAGACTAAGGTTAAAACCAATCATTATCGAGTTTCTTCTATAATATACAATAAAAAAGGGGTATTTTTAAAAAAAGAGATATCTTACATAAATTCTAAAAAAGTATAAAAATACAGTTGACGTTTTTTTGAAACGATGATAATATATAGAAGTTGTCAGAGAAACAGAGCAACGCGAAACAAAAAAACGAAAAAATAATTTCAAAAAGTTATTGACTTACAGTCAAACA
>NZ_JBHFIG010000017.1:0-7860 GCF_057334175.1 Desemzia sp. AGC72 | reverse complement strand
ATCTTGCTGATGAGTAATAGATTAAAATTAATGGGTTTTAATGAAAGAAATTGGAAAACACCTTGACCCCAGTTGGTTAAGGTGGTAGGTTAGATAGTAAAAAATCTGACAAAAGTTCAGTAGATTTGAGAAGGAGTGCTTGATAATAATGTCTAACTGGGATACAAAATTCGCGAAAAAAGGATTCACTTTTGATGATGTTTTACTTATGCCTGCAGAAAGTCATGTTTTGCCTAATGAAGTAGATTTGAGTGTGCAATTGACAGATAAAATCAAATTGAACATACCAATCATGAGTGCAAGTATGGATACTGTAACAGATTCTCGAATGGCTATTGCTATGGCTCGCCAAGGCGGATTAGGAGTTATTCATAAGAACATGAGTATCGAAGCTCAAGCGGATGAAGTGCGCAAAGTCAAACGTTCAGAGAGCGGAGTTATCATAGATCCATTTTACTTAACTCCGGATCATTTAGTATCTGATGCAGAAGCTTTGATGTCTCGTTACCGTATCAGTGGTGTCCCAATCGTAAATACTTTAGAAGACCGTGTCTTGGTAGGTATTTTAACAAACCGTGATCTGCGTTTTATTTCTGATTACACACAAAAAATCGATGCTGTCATGACTAAAGAACATTTAGTGACTGCTCCAGAAGGAACTTCTCTTAAAGAAGCTGAACACCTATTACAACAACACAAGATTGAAAAATTGCCTTTAGTTGATGCAGAAGGTCGACTAAGCGGTTTGATCACAATCAAAGATATTGAAAAAGTAATCCAATTCCCCGATGCTGCCAAAGATGATCATGGACGTTTGTTAGCAGCTGCAGCTGTTGGTGTAACTAGTGATACATTTGAACGCGCTCAAGCATTGATCGATGCAGGTGTAGATGCGATCATCATCGATACAGCTCATGGTCACAGTGCCGGAGTTATCCGCAAAATCAAAGAAATCCGTGAAGAATTCCAAGACGTTGCGATCATCGCTGGAAACGTCGCTACTGGAGAGGGTACACGTGCATTGTTTGAGGTAGGGGTAGACGTTGTTAAAGTAGGAATCGGTCCAGGATCTATCTGTACGACTCGTGTAGTAGCTGGTGTAGGTGTTCCCCAAATCACTGCTATCTATGATTCTGCTGCAGTTGCTCGTGAGTACGGAAAAGCGATTATTGCTGATGGCGGGATCAAATACTCTGGAGATATCGTAAAAGCCTTAGCTGCTGGAGGACATGTAGTTATGTTAGGCGGAATGTTGGCTGGAACTGATGAGTCTCCAGGTGAATTTGAAATTTTCCAAGGCCGTCGTTTCAAAACTTACCGTGGTATGGGAAGCTTAGGAGCTATGAAGGCTGGTTCCAGCGACCGTTACTTCCAAAAATCCAACAATGAAGCGAATAAAATGGTCCCAGAAGGTATCGAAGGACGCGTAGCTTATAAAGGAAGCGTTCAAGACATCATTTTCCAAATGCTTGGCGGAATTCGTTCAGGTATGGGTTATGTTGGAGCTGCTAACTTGAAAGAATTGCGTGATGACGCTCAATTTGTTCAAATGAGCGGAGCGGGACTACGCGAATCTCACCCACATGATGTTCAAATCACAAAAGAATCACCAAACTACTCAATTCAATAAAAAAGAGAGCGCGTAATTAAGCCGTTTAGGCTCTCGTAGATTTCATCTTCCCCTTTTAATTGGGTGTTTTTCCTAAACAAAAAGGGAAGTGAAATCATAGAGAGTCTGGCTTAGGAAGCGCGTCTGAAGTATAAGTGGAAAGACTGTCTCGAATGAGGCAGTCTTTTTCTTATACAGAAAACCAGTAAACTTAAACATTATTTTACTTTTCCAATGGTTCTTTTTTGTTATGATTAGGTTAACACTATTTGTAGGGGAAGAGGGATCGGTATGAAGATATTAGTCATTGATGATGACAAAGAGATTGTCGAGCTTTTAGGTATTTATATCCAAAACGAAGGCTATGAACTGGAAAAAGCGTATAATGGAAAAGAAGCGTTGAGTAAATTGAATACCCAAGAGATCGATTTGGTAGTGTTGGATGTTATGATGCCGGAAATGAACGGATATGAGATCATCAAAGAGATTAGAAAAGATTCGCAACTGCCGATTTTGATGTTGAGTGCGCGTTCAACAGATGTTGATAAGATCAAAGGCTTGATAACAGGAGCGGATGATTATGTAGTAAAACCGTTCAATCCGCTAGAAGTCATGGCCCGCATCAAATCCTTATTGCGCAGAAGTACGTATACAGCTGTACCTGAACAGCCAAACAAATTAGAGATAGGTCCCTTAATCATTGAAAAAGACTCTCATGAAGTGACGACACTCACAGGAACAAGAATCGTTTTGACGGTATTGGAGTTTGGGATTCTTTATTTGTTGGCAAGTCACCCGAATCGTGTGTTTAGTGCAGAAGAGATCTTCGAACGTGTGTGGCAGCAAGAGAGTATCGTATCTGCCAAAACGGTCATGGTTCATGTCAGCCATTTGCGCGATAAAATTGAAGAAGCGACGGGCGGCGAAAAAGTGATCCAAACAGTATGGGGAGTAGGCTATAAAATCGAGGATCGCTAATAAAACTGAAATGGAACTGCTGTCCAGTTTGTACTATACGTAAGGGAGTTTTTTATTAGTGAATCTATCTAGAAGAGAAAAAAGTAAAATGATACTAGAAGCTTTTATCACTATTGGCCTCATGCTGTTGTCGTATTATGCGGTCCATATGATTTTGAAACGCGTCGTACTTATTTTCCCTGAATCTTTCAAATCGATTTGGGGAATAGGAGATGTGATTGTAAATATTCAAGGAAACCAAGTATTTACTGCAACACCGCCATTTCTAGTGTTACTGCTTATTTTAACGGGATCTGTGACGTATTGGCGTTTGAAGAGACGTTACCGCCAGTATCAATTGACTCATATTATCAATGAATTGCATTATATCGCAGAAGGACACTATGACCATCGTATTTCCCATGATTACAGAGGCGATATGTCTCGAGTTGTTGACAGCATTCATGTGCTGGTGGACAGCACGGTAAAAGCTATGGAAGAAGAGCGGATGATTGAACAATCTAAAGATGAACTGATTACAAATGTGAGTCATGATATCAGAACACCTCTGACCTCAATCATAGGATATTTAGGATTGATAGAAGAAGGCAGATACCACAATCAAGAAGAACTGTTGAAATACACCAAAACAGCTTATCAAAAAGCTAAGCAAATGAAAGTATTAGTAGATGATCTGTTTGAATACACTAGAGTACGCCAAAAAACAACACCTTTAAATCTGGTTTACTTTGATATGATTCAAATGTTGGAGCAAATTGCTGCAGATTTCGAGTTGGAAGCTGGTAAACAAGAGATGACAATAGAAGTGGTTTCTACGTTACCTAGTTTATATATGAAAGCAGATACGGAAAAACTGGTGCGAGTGTTCAATAATCTGCTGTCGAATGCGTTGAAATATGGAAAAGATGGAAAACAGATTTTAATTGAAGTAGAAAAAACGGATGAAGAAGCCGTGATTACTGTGAAAAATGATGGACCAGAAATCTCACCTAAAGCTTTGACGCATTTATTCGATCGTTTTTACAGAGCGGATGAATCAAGATCTCAAGAAACAGGCGGTACAGGATTAGGATTGGCTATCGCTCAAAGCATCATTCAGTTGCACAATGGAGATATCAGTGCGCGATCTGGAGGAGGATGGACAAGCTTTATTATTCGATTGCCGTTAGATGAAGCATAAGTGAAATAGAATAATGTTTCACGTGAATCAATTTCAAAAAAAGTGTGAATAGAAAACAACCTTCATTGCCTTTAAAGCAGAAAGAGGGTTGTTTTTTTATACAGTCTTCGTTAATATAGAAAAAGTGAGAATTACTTAATAAATGAATAACAGACATTAACTTAAAAAGAAAATAGATTTATTTGAGGAGAACATACATTGATGAAAACATTAAAAAAATTTGGAGCAGTATTTGCTGCAACAGTATTATTAGGGACAGCTGCACCAACTTTCCAAATAGCGGGAACTGAATTCAATATGAGTACAGAAGTTTCTGCCGCAACGAAAGCACCTGAAATCAAAGCTGGAGCTGCATTTGCGATCGAACCAACAACTGGGAAAGTATTATTGAATCAAAACGGTGATACACCACTAGGGATAGCATCGATGACTAAAATGATCGTGGAGTACATCTTATTTGAATCAATCGAGAGCGGAAAAATCAGCTGGGATCAACAAGTTTCAATCAGTGATTATGCATTCAAGATCAGCCATGATACAAGATTGTCTAATGTACATTTGAGACAAGATGAGACTTATTCTATTGAAGAATTATACCAAGCTTTAGCGATTTATTCAGCAAACGGAGCAACTATAGCTATCGCAGAGGCTATTGCAGGTACTGAAACAGCTTTTGTAGATATGATGAAAGTCCAACTAGACGAATGGGGCATTACAGACTACAAACTGTACAACTCAACAGGTCTAAACAACGCTGATTTACAAGGGAACCTGTATCCAGGAAGTTCGCAGACAGATGAAAACATTATGACTGCAAGAGGAATTGCAGAAGTAGCGATGCATTTAATAAATGATTACCCGGAAGTATTGGAAACAACCAGTATACCAAAAATGACATTTAGAGAAGGCACTGATGATGCTATCGATATGTCCAACTGGAATTGGATGTTAGAAGGATTGTTATTTGAACGTGAAAATGTTGACGGCTTAAAAACAGGGACAACAGATTTCGCAGGTGCTTCTATTGCAGGAACAGCGGTTGAAAATGATATGCGCATCATTACTGTTGTCATGAATGCTGAAAATGGAGAAGAAGACAAAGGGTCTCGTTTTAAGGAAACAGACAAGGTCATGGATTGGGTCTTTGCCAACTGGGAATTTTTAGATGTTTATAAAAAAGGCGATGTTGTAACGGAAGCTGGAAAAACAGCAGTAGCTAAAGGTAAAGACGATGCAATTGAAGTTGCTGCAGGATCAGATGTATCTATTGTGGTACCTCAAGGTACGGATGCTGAACAAGTGACTGCTGCTTACCAAGCAGATCCGAAGTTAGTAAACGAAGAAGATAAACTGACAGCACCATTTAAAAAAGGTCAAGAAATTGGTAAAGTCCAAGTCAATGTAGAAGGCGACGAGTTAGGCTACATTGATGGCAATGAAGGTAAACAAGTTGCTGCAACAACTACAGAAGAAGTAAAGAAAGCTAATGTCTTCATTCTTGCTGGGCGTTGGGTAGGAAACTTCTTTACAGATCTTTACGTTAACATTTTCGGCTAAAAGTTCTTAGTAATGAAATAGAGTTTGTATTGACTTATATAAATGAGTTGGTTAAAATAAACACACATTAAAAGAATACAACGAACGTTAGTAGTGTGAGCAAGTAAAGAAAAGTTAAATCTCTAGAGAGTCAGCGGTTGGTGCAAGCTGATGGTTAATTTTCTTGAATCCGTCATACGAAGTAAATAATGAACCTTGATAGTTTCTTCTATTAAGTATTAAATTATTTCGGCTCCAGACCGTTATCTGAAGTAGAGAGTAACTTTAACAAGTTAAATCTGGGTGGTACCGCGAACGTGAAGTCCAATTCGTCCCTATATCAGGGAAGAATTGGGCTTTTTTTATTTGTAAGAGTCACTAGAGGAGGAACTAGATATGTTGGATAATAAAGAATTGAGAACTAATTTTGATGTTGTGGCAAAAAAATTAGCTGTACGTGGGGTAAAAGAAGAGGATTTAAATCGCTATGTCGACTTAGACAGTAAACGCAGAGAGCTTATAGTAGAAACAGAAAAAGCAAAGAGTTACCGTAATGAAGTATCAGATGCTATTGCTTCTTTAAAGCGTAACAAAGAAAACGCAGATGAAAAAATTCTTGAAATGCGTGAATTAGGCGGCAAGATCAAAACCTTAGATCAGGAATTAGCTTCTATAGAAGAAGAAATCGAACATATCGCAACTAGATTACCCAATTTACCACATGACTCAGTACCAGAGGGCACCGATGAAGAAGAGAACGTTGAAGTACGTAAATGGGGGGAGCCTCAAACATTCGACTTCGAGCCAAAACCACATTGGGAAATCGGAGAAGAATTAGGCATACTAGATTTTGAGCGTGGAGCTAAAGTATCTGGAAGCCGCTTCTTATACTATAAAGGTTTAGGTGCTCGTTTAGAACGTGCTGTATACAACTTCATGTTAGACATGCACATTTACGACCATGGATATACAGAAATGATGACACCTTATATGGTGAACAGCAAAGCAATGTTTGGAACAGGCCAGTTTCCTAAATTCAAAGAAGATGTTTTTCAAATGGAAGACAGTGATTTGACATTGATTCCCACTGCCGAAGTTCCATTAACCAATTACTATCAAGATGAAATCATTGATGAGAAAGAATTGCCTATCTACTTTACAGCGTTAAGTCCATCATTCAGATCTGAAGCTGGTAGTGCTGGACGTGATACTAGAGGCTTGATTCGATTGCATCAATTCAATAAAGTAGAGATGGTAAAATTCAGTAAGCCAGAAGAATCATATGAAGAATTGGAAAAAATGACGGCTAACGCAGAAGATGTATTGAAGAAACTAAATCTTCCATATCGTGTATTAGCTTTATGTACAGGAGATATGGGCTTCTCTGCTGCTAAAACGTATGACTTGGAAGTTTGGATTCCAGCTCAAGACACGTATAGAGAGATTTCTTCTTGTTCAAATACAGAAGCCTTCCAAGCTAGAAGAGCTAAGATCCGGTACCGTAATGAAGAAACTGGAAAATTAGAGTACGTTCATACATTGAACGGTTCTGGTTTAGCAGTTGGCCGTACAGTAGCCGCAATTTTAGAAACCTACCAACAAGCAGATGGTTCAGTAAAAGTTCCAGAAGCATTAGTTTCTTATATGGGCGGAGTAACTGAGATACGCTAACAAGTTAAGTAAGAAGGTGAAAGGAAAGCTGATTCGGCTTTCCTTTTTTTGATCGTAATTTTTTAAATAGAGAACTAGACGTGATATACTATTGAATACTAATGAGATAAGGAAGGTATATATATGAGACAAACAAATTTAAAAAAAGCTACATTTGCGGGCGGATGTTTTTGGTGCATGGTAAAACCTTTTGATTCTCTGCCGGGTATAGATTCTGTGATATCTGGTTATACAGGCGGACATGTAAAAAATCCAACTTACGAACAAGTTACTACAGGAACTACAGGACATACCGAAGCGGTTCAGATAACTTACGATCCAGAATTATTTAATTATGAAGAATTAGTCGAGATTTATTGGAGACAAACAGACCCAACTGATGCAGCTGGTCAGTTTGCAGATAGAGGCGATTCCTATCGTCCAGTAATTTTTTACCATGACGAAGAACAAAAAGAAATTGCAGAAGCTTCAAAGCAAGCTTTACAAAATAGCGGAAAATTCAAAGACCCTATTGTTACTTCAATAGAACCTGCTGAGCCATTCTATGAAGCAGAAGATTATCATCAAGACTTTTATAGGAAGAATAGTGTTCATTATAATAGATACAGTCATGGATCCGGCAGAGCAGGATTTATCCAAAAGACTTGGGAAAATGAATAATAAGTTTATGTTTTAATAAATATTCATTTTTGATCTATATGTACCATTTTTAATAACCACCAAAAATCGTTCGTGAAACGAGGGGGATTCCCCTCGTTTTTTAGTTACTAAAATAAAAACGTTCAGGTTTAGAAAAGTTTCGTATTTATTTCGAGAAAACAGTTGACGAAAGCTAGGAATGTTGGTATATTAGTAAACGTTGCAGGGGACAAACAAAACGTTCACA